>CALESS010000383.1 GCA_937907495.1 uncultured Anaerolineaceae bacterium | reverse complement strand
TCCAGCATGGCTTCCACATGGCGCGCCATGGATTTCAGCGAAAGCCGGGCAAATTCATCCGGGTCGCGCTGGCGCAGGTCATCTGCCTCGGCCACGGTTACGCCAGCGGGGATGTAATACAAGGCATCGTGGGCGGGTGTCTGGTCAGTAACCACATCCGGCGTCACACCGCGCATCACCAGCTCGGGGAAGATTTCCGCGGCGTTGCCGATCAGGGCAATGGAGCGCGGGGTGCGGTTTTGCACCGCCTCTTCCACCAGGGTCATGGCTTCTTCCAGCGTATCCACCACCATATCCACATAGCCGATTTCACAACGGCGTTGGGCGCGCTGCGGATCCACCTCCACGCACAGGCCCACCCCCCCGTTCATGGTGATTGCCAGGGGCTGTGCCCCGCCCATCCCACCCAGGCCGGCGGTCAGCACGAACTTGCCAGCCAGGGATTCCCAGCCGCGCAGGCGGGCCAGGGAGGCCAACGTCTCGTAGGTGCCCTGCAAAATGCCCTGCGTGCCGATATAAATCCAGGAGCCGGCTGTCATCTGGCCGTACATCATCAAGCCCTGGGCTTCCAACTGGTCAAAGTGCTGCTGGGTGGCCCAATGCGGCACCAGGTTGGAGTTGGCGATCAGCACCCGCGGCGCATCCGGGTGAGATTGGAAGACCGCAACCGGCTTGCCAGATTGCACCAGCAGGGTTTCATCATCTTCCAGCGTCTTCAACGTCTCGAGGATGGCGTCAAAGGCCTGCCAGGAGCGGGCAGCCCGGCCGCGGCCGCCGTAAACCACCAGGTCATCCGGGCGCTCGGCTACATCCGGGTCCAGGTTATTTTGAATCATGCGATAAGGGGCTTCCGTCAGCCAGGATTTGCAGGTCAATTGCGTCCCGCGCGGGGCGCGCACCACACGTGCAGCGGTCATCTTACCTCCAGGGGTTGTTATGCCAGTTGCCTGTGGATAATTATATGCCAGATAGGGAGATTATGGGGAAGGGGGAGAGGATCAATGTATCCACGTCCTTCTCTCTCCTTCCCCCAGCTAAAGCCTGGTAGAGAACCCAATTACTCGCTCTGCCATTCAACCAACCGCTGAATTGCCAGGGGAGGGCTTTTCTCCCCCTAATTTCCTACCCTGTCCATTACTCAATTCACCCTATCCCAGCAGGTCTTTCAGGGCGGCGGCTGCTTCGGGATGCTTGAAGATATAACCTGCCTGCAGAATGCGTTCCGGCAGCATGCGCCGGTTATGCAATAACATGGGGGTCACCCGCCGGCCCATAAAGAGGTTGAGCAGAAAGGCGGGCATGCTGCGGTTGGCAGGCTTTCCTGCCAGTTCTGCCATCAGGCGGGTATATTCCCAGTTTTGAATCGGTTGCGGAGCGGACAGGTTGAACGGGCCTTGCAGCGTGTCCGATTCCAACAGATGAAGGATGATCCCCACTTCGTCTTCGATATGAATCCACGGAATCCAGCCCAGGCCATTGCCATTCACCGCACCCCATCCGCGGCGGAATTGTTCCAACTGACCGTAAGCCATCCCATCCTCGGCGCCCCATACGATGCCGGTGCGCAGAAAAGCGGTGCGGATGCCCATCCAGACGGCGGGCAGGGCGGCAAATTCCCAGGCCAGGTTGCCCTCAGCAAAGATGTCTGATCCGGGCGCAGTTTCTTCGGTTACCATCGCGTCATCCGGCCCCTCAAAGCCATAAATCCCCACGGAAGAGCCACACAAAAAGACCTGCGGACGGTTCTCCACCTGGCGCATGGCCTGCGCCAAACCACAGACCCCCTGGATGCGCGTTTGAGTCGCATATTCGTATTTGGCCTGGCTGATCCGATTCTGGAAAAGAGGCTCGCCGGCCAGGCTGATGACCGCCCGGGCCCCGTTCAGCGCTTCCACCCACTCACCAGGCTCGCCGGCTGTCCAGGAATAGTAAGCCGCAGCCCCCGGTACTTTGAGGGAGGCGCTTTGCGGGTTGCGAGTGAGGACAATCACCTCATATCCCCGCGCAATCAGGGCTGCACTGAGCGGTCGGCCAATCATACCCGTGGCCCCGGTAATCAATACCTTTTTGTTACTCATGGGTTTTGTGTCCCTTTTCCAAATTTAATTTTTCCAGGTTGGATAATACTTCCGCCACCAGGCCCGGTTGTGGGCTGATTCGTTCAACCAATTCCTGCAAATGGCGGTTCAAGTCTTGCGCATCTTGCGGGTTCATCTCGACCAGCTTGAGCAGGAGAACATCTTCCCCGTCCATGGATTCGATGCGTTCCAACAAATCGAAGGCGCTTTTTTCCAAAACCAGCCGATTGCGGCGCCTGTCCCGCGGGTCTTGGACGCGCAGAATGTAACCCTGGCGCTCCAGCTTATCCACTACCGGAACCAGGGTGGGGGCAGATAGTTGCATGAATTCGCTGATTTCTTTCAACGTATAGGATTGTTGGCGCAAGATGCGCAGTACCCCCAACTGCACCCCGGTCATTCCCGGCATGATTTTCTCCAGCCGCGCTTCCTGGTCTTTGCGCAGGAGTTTCATCAGCAAGGCGTTAAAAATACGGATTTCGGAAGCAAGACGCAATAGATCGTAATTCATATAATTAGTATCCTAATTATTTGTACACAAATTATATATCCGGGTTGCATTTTTTGCAAGCGAAAAAGATCTTCCTCTTTGCAACATTGGATTAAGCGGCATGGTGTTTGCCTGCTAGGTAAGAGCTTATCACTCCACTTGTTCTACTGATTACGGTTTGTTGACGTCGCCATCCACAACGCGGCTCTTCGGATATAATAACGCCATGCACATGGTGGAATTCAAAACTTCCCTGGGGCGTATCCTGCGCCGTTACTTCCCTCATTTGTTTGTCCTTACCCTGCTGGCAGTAGTGACCTACCTGCCCTATATTGGCGGGTTGGGCTTTTACCATGATGACTGGCAGTTCATCTTTGCCCGTTCTGCCGGGCAGGATATAAAATTTTTCTTCTCGGTAGACCGTCCGTTCATGGGCACCATCCTTGCCAAGAGCGCAGTCCTCCTGGGCTATCAACCACTTTTCTGGCATCTCTTTGCATTCCTGGCACGCCTGGCAGGCGGTTTTACGTTCTACCTGCTGGCGGAAAGTATTCTGCCACAGGGGCAACACCGGCTGCCCGCTCTGCTGGCTGGGTCTCTTTTCCTGATTTATCCGGGTTTCCTGATGCAGCCCAGTGCGGTTTCTTACGTACCCCATCTCCTGGCCTTGTTTATGGCCATTTTTTCCCTCTATCTCACTCTTAAATCGCTCGAAATCCGTCAGTCAACCTGGCAAGCCAGGTTCGTGACAGCCGTCCTGGTGATCCTATCGGCCGGGTTGGTCTACCCCTACCTGGCGATCCTGGAGTATTTCATCGGCCTTGAAGGGGTCCGGCTCTTGCTCTTAATCTCCCGCCTGGAAGGGTGGAAGGAAAAGCGAGTGCGTCGCGGTAACTTCAAGATCCTCTTATCCCGTCTCGGCCTGCCCTATCTTGCTGCAGCAGCTTTTCTCTACTGGCGTTTTTGGATATTTGTCCCCCGGCGGGTTGCGGTTGATAGTACCCTCGTTCTGGACCCATTTATCAAACAACCGTTTGCGCAAAGTGTAGAGGTGCTGGTTGATTTGGCCAATAGTCTGCTTCAGACTTTTCCACTGGCCTATATCACGCCATGGATCCAGCGTTTTTCGATGTTGACTGCCTGGCAGGTGGTTTTGAATTTGGCCCTGGCCCTTGCCACAGGCGGAGCCTGTTGGTGGTTTTTGCGGAATGGGCTGGAGCATCCTGCCACCGGCTGGCACAGGCGCTGGGTTGGCCTGGGCGTTTTGATGATCGTCATCCCGCTCCTCCCCCCCGTAATACTCGGCCGACCCGTGAATCTGACGACCGATTACAACCGCTATACCCTTCAATCGATTCCGGGTTTAGCCCTGGCTTTGGTCGGTGCTATTTACTGGCTGAAATCCAGCTGGCGCAAGGTAACCATCACCCTGTTGGTCACTCTTTCCATCCTTACCCAGCTCAACAATGGAGCCCGGCATGTCAGGGTGTGGCAGGTGCAACAGGCTGCCTGGCAACAATTGGCCCTGCGCGTACCTCAACTGGAGCAAGACACAATCCTGGTCCTCAACTTACCGGTGGGCTATCAATTCCCGGAGGGCTTTGAGATTACTGCAATTGCCAACCTGATCTATGCCCCGGACTTTCCTGCCAACCCGCAACAGCCAGTCATTGTGGGAGAAATTCTGAATGAGATCACGATCCCCCTCATCCAATCCCAGCAGGTCTATAATCGTTATACAAAAACGGTGCCCCTGGAATTGGATTACCGCCGCCTGCTGATTGTCTCCCAACCGGTCGTTGATTCCTGCCTGCATTTGATCTCCGATCCAGCATTGCTGTCAGGTAGTGAACCCGCATTAATTCGCCAATCCGCCCGGTATTCCCATCTCACCCGGGTGGTCCTGGAAGGTTCCGGGACCCTCCTGCCGGCAGGTTTGTTTGGCTCATCCAGAAAAATGACGTGGTGTTCGCTCTACCAGCAGGCTGACCTTGCCTTGCAACAGTCGGACTGGCAGAAAATTGTCCGCCTGGCGGAGCAGGCAGAACAAAACAACCTGGCCCCTGCGGATGTGTACGAGTGGCTGCCTTTTTATCGGGCATATCAGGAACTGGGGGATCTGCAACACGCAGAAATGCTGTTCCTGCAACTACAAAAAGACCCCGGCCTGGTGCAGAATTATTGTGCCTCTCCGGGTTCAGAATCAGGCGCCCTCGCTGCTTTGTGCAGTCAATGACCACCTACGAATAATTTATAACCAAACGAGTTAGGGGTTTTGAGACAGAATCAATTGAGATTTCAAAAGAATCTTTGCGAGCGTTGGCGTAATTCTGCGGGAATCATTCCGGATTCTTGGAAAAATATTGCCATAGTTTGGGCATTTTCTCGAAATACTTGATCCCTGGCTCCCTGCTGATCATCTACATAATTTACCTGGTCCTGGATATTTATTTTGGATTTTCCAATTTAGGAATTTGGAGATGTTTTTAATCTAACGATTCTTCCACCATCTCCGTCGTTTCCAAAATCAAATCTGCTCCGGCCTTGCGCAATTCCCCCTCCCGGCCAAAACCACACAGCACGCCGATGGTCTGGGCGCCCGCCAGCCGCCCGGCATGGATATCCACCGTGGTATCGCCCACCATCACGCAATTCGCCACCGGCACCCGGAGCTGACGGGCAGCTTCCAGCACAGGGTCCGGGAAGGGCTTGGTGTAGCGGCAGGTTTCTGCGGTGACCACGCTCTGAAAATAACGGCGCAGGTCAAATTTCTCCAAAAAGGCCAGCGACCCCTTTTCCCCGCGGGCGCTGACCACCCCCAGCGGGTAGCGCTCTGCCAGCCGGGCGATCATGGGCAGCACGCCAGGAATGGCCAGGTAATTCTTCGGTTTTCTCCTGGAATGCCAGTGACTGAAAACGTTGAGCAGGCGGCTGGTCGGCCCATCCAAATCGAGACGGTCCAGCCGGGCATAGATGAAGTTACCCGGGGATTCCAGGCCCATTACCAGCCAGCGGGCACGCTCTTTGGCCCGCGGGCCGCGGAAGAAGGGCGTAAATTGGGCCACCCAAAGGTCGTCCGTGTCGGAGAGCGTGCCATCAATATCGAAGAGCAGCGCCTGCACCCGGCGCGGATCAAAGGCCATGCTTACTGCCCCAGCGCAGAGCGCATGGCATCCGCCATCTCCATCGTCGGGGCAATGATCCAAACCACTTCCTCGCCCGTCCGGTAGATCAACACCGCTCCATCGGCGGTGGCAGACCAGGTCATCTCGGTCGAGCTGCTGCGGTCAACGGTATCCCAACGCAGGCGGGAATAGGTCTTCATGCCATTCCAGAACTCATTGAGGTCTTTTTGGCTATCCCAGCGCGTCCGCAGCACCAGGGCCGTTTGTTCCTGCTCATCATTGCGGAAGATGGCATAGGCATCACCGCCCCAGCCTTCCATGGCATCCGCCGCATCGCCCTCATCCATGCGCATCTGCTCATCGTATGAGGCCGTCAGGATCATATAGGTGGACCATTCCCCCATCACATTGCGGTCAATTTCGCGCCAGCCAGAGCCTAATTCAGCGCTCAACTCGGGCAGGGGTACTTCGATGGGGGTATCTGCCGGGTAGCGCTTGGGGTGCAAAATCTGCTCGCTGCTCACCGGTGGATTGCGGAAGGCTTCATCCACCGAGGCAAAACCGTTCTCGTCATACAGCCACTGGACGAACTCCAGCCCCTTCTCGTAAGGAAAGAGCAGGTCCTGCTGCAGATAGTAGGGCGTGGAATCATAGATCGGCGAAACGTAGCCGTTGTAGAAATCCACCACTTCCTGTTTATCCCGGGCGGTGGCATGGCGGAAGAACCACAGGCTTTCTGTCAGCGAGGCATCCCCTTCCACCAGGGCATTCACCGCCGCACAGTATTCGCTGTGTTCCTTGCAATAGTCCGGGTTGGTGTTCAAGCCATTTTGCAGGTCGTAAGTTTGGTCTTGCAGCACGTGGGTGAATTCGTGGGCGTAGGTCATACGTTCCGGGCCTTTGAAATCTCCGCCCTGGATGACGTACATCTCCTTGGTCTCTGGATCATAGAATCCAGCCACCTGCTCGGTCATCAAATCCACATAGAGCGCCTGCAGGTCGTAGCCGGGGGGCAGCAACCCCAGGACGGAGAGCGTGTGGCCGTTGTCGGCAATTTCCTGCGGGCTGGATTCTTCATAGATGTCGGCTTCCATCCGGGCGCGCAGTTCTGCGGGGGTGAGCACACCCCGCTGCACCGGATCCATCGCTACCAGGCCGCGCAACATGCTCACCTGGGCTTCGATGTTGGTCATCTGGGCGGCAATCTCCGCCGGCACCGGGGACATCTCCTCGTCCGTCCCCTGGGGAACAGCTGTCCCCATCGGCTGACGGGTGGGGCTGACCCGGGTGGCACTGGGTTCCATCACCGCGGGCGCGGCGGTGGGCAAAAGCCCTGCCGGGGAGTTGGTTTCCACGCTGCGGTTAAAAATCACCAGCCCCAAGATACCCAGCACGCTGACAGCCAGGCAGCAAACCACCACCAAAACGAGGGCGGCAATGGCAATATTTTTATTCATTTATTTTCCTTTCACTACTCCCCTGGCGGGGTAAAAGGTTATCCGTTGCTCTGCACGTAATTAATGCCGTACAGCGCATCATCATACCCGGGTCGTTCCTCCAGGGCCTTTTGGAAGGATTCCAGCGCCCCGGCTGAATCCCCATTCCGGTAGCGTCCCCAGCCCTGCCAGAGCAGCGCCTCCTCAGAGTTCGGTGTGCGCTGCAGGGCATAATCCGTCAGCGCCAGCAAATCCTCCGTCCGCAGGGAATGGAAATAAGCCATAAACGGCCCAAACTGGTAGCGCAGCATGCGCTGCGGCAGGCCGATCTCGCGGGCTTTATCGTAAGAGAGGGCGGCTTCTTTGTACCGATCAAAGTACACCTGGTTGGTGCCCAGGTTGAACCAGGCAAAGGCATTGTTGGGGTCACTCTGAGTCTCCTGCTTGGAAACCTCCAGCGCATGCCGACGATTGGCATCCGGGTCCCAATTCGCACCCAGTACGGTCTTCACCGTTTCGGTCTGATCGGGCGGGAAGAGGATGATATACACCCGGTTGAACTGCTGCCAGGTACGGTCCAACGCCGTGTAGCTGATCCAGCGGTTGGGTCCCTCAAAGGAATCTTGGGTCATAAAAGACTGGCTGGCGTCATCATACCCGGTTACCAGCAGGTAATGCCCGGCCCAGCGGTCGTCGTTGGGCCAATAGCTCTCCTGGATCGGGAAACCTTCCTCGATCATCACCGGCAAACCAGCCGCCAGCAAGCCGCGCAGGGTATCCATATCGCCACCCACCCGGTATTCGATGTTCAGCCAGCCGGCAAAGTTCCTTACATAATATACGAGCTCTTCCACGTTTACGTTGCGGTCCGCGCGGATGGATTTAATCTCCTCCGCAATGGTGAACTGATCGCCTTCC
>CALESS010000382.1 GCA_937907495.1 uncultured Anaerolineaceae bacterium | reverse complement strand
GTGGAATTGGATGAAGAAGAGGCCATGCAATGGCTGACGGCCATTGCCACCACCCAGACGGGGGATGAGGTGGTGATGGATACCCAATCCGGTGTGTTTGGCCACCGTATCACCATGCTGGATTTCAGCCCCGGCCAGTTGGCGCACTTCCGCCGCATCGGTTCCCTGGTGGGCTTTCCCGATCAACCCGGCCGGGTGGAAACAGCCCTTGCCCTTTCTGGCTCTGCAGCCCAGTCCAAAATTCAAACCTACCCCGGTGATGCCGATTATTTTGAACGGGTGAATATCATCGCTGCCAGCCGGGAGGAAGCCTGCCACATCCTGGCGCAGATCATGCGTGCCAAAGCCCTGGATACCCTGAAAGGCCCAGATTTTCAATTGATTGAGGTTAAATTTGGAAATTACCCGGTAGATGCGTTGCGGGATGGCAAGCCGGTGAAAAAAGGCATGCCGGTTTCGTGGTCCGCCGGCGAGGTGGTGGCGGGCAAATTGGCCGATTACGCCCTGCCGGATGCCACCCCGGCCACCCTGCGCTGGGAAGATGTGCAAAATGACCCCGGTTGGTGCAAGCTGGATTGGGTGGTGGCTGATAATGAGAACCGCAACCTGGTCAATGCCAGCAACATGCTGGATGTAACCTGGGAGGACCCACAGGGAGCCATCATCCCGTTGGATGGGTATATGGACCCCTATTTTCAGGAGGTTTACCTGGAGGCGGATTCGATCCCCGTTTTCAGCAAGTTATCCAAACATGTGGCCAGCGATGCCATGGATGACTACGTGAAAGCACTGGAGAAAGAAGTCAAAAAGTACCTGACCCGCGACCTGAATTATGGCAAGGTGGCCAAGCGCATGTACAACATCTTCCGCCTGACAGGCCGTTACGAAGAAGCCGCCTTTCTGCGTGAGTTGTTTGATGAACCGACCACCATCCTCTACCAGGTGTGGTCCCTCATTCGCACGGTGGATGATTGCTTCAAACCGGGTTCCACCATTTTGCTGGATGTGCTGCTGGGGCAGACCGATCAATTAGTGCTGACGATTGTGCGCATGATGGAAGGGGAGAAGGAAGTGGAAATCGTCCGCTTGTTGCTGCGCTTCCGCGATATTCTCTCCAAGGAGCAGCCCGGTCAGCAGCTCTCTCCCCAGGCGGAAGCTGCCCGGGCTGAGGTGATCAACATTGTCAACAACTTCTTCCTGGAAAAATTGAGCGGCGTGCCGACCATCAAAGCCTACATGGATTCGATCAGCCAGTAATAAACCCGGCTTAGTGGGCGATCCGCCATCCGTTAACTGAAAAACACCTCCCGGCTGAGACCGGGAGGTGCTGATTAAGCAGTTTGTTGGCTCTGCTGCTCGAGGAGGTGAATGAACACCTTTACCACATCCGGGTCGAATTGCTTGCCGGATTGTTCCACCAGGTAGCTGAGAATATCTTCTTTCGGCCAGGCTGCCCGGTAAGGGCGGTCTGAACTGAGTGCATCCCACACATCCACCACCGAGAATATCCGGGCAGCCAGCGGGATCTGCTCACCCAGCAATCCGAGTGGATAGCCTGTGCCATTCCAGCGCTCATGATGGCTGTAGGGGATATCCAATGCCGGGCGCAAGAAATCAATGGTTGCCAGCAAATCATAGGCATAGACCGGGTGACGGCGCATGACTTCACGTTCTTCACGGGTCAGCGGCCCGGGTTTAAAGAGGATGCTATCCGGAATCGCCATTTTGCCGATATCGTGCAGCAAGGCGCCGCGCCGGATGTGGGTGAGCAATTCTTCTGGCAGGCCCATGGCGCGGGCCAGGCGTTCTGCCATTTCGGTCACGCGCTGGGAATGGCCTTCCGTCTCCCCATCCCGCAACTCGAGGGCGATGGCCCAGCCGCGGATGGTGTCATCATAGGCCAGCGTCAGATCCCGGTTGGCAACCTGCAAATCCGAGAACAGGCTGGCGTTGTCAATGGCGATGGCGGCCTGGCGGGCAATGGAATCCGCAAAGCTCATCCAATCTGGCGTGATGGGAAACGTTGAACGGTGGAAGAGTTCGATGACGCCCTTGATTTCTCCTTTGGATTCGAGGGGGATGGCATAATAGGCCACCAGACCTTCGGTTTCCAGCACGGCGGTATTCATTAAATCACTTGATACCCCCGCCATATCCGGCACGTAGACCGGTTTTCGGGAGAGGAATGCCCGCCAGGCAAAACCCTGGCCGCGTTTCAGGCGCGTGGTGGACATGAGGGAGGTAAAAAAGCCGCGCCCGGAGGTGTAGGCCAGGGTATCCATTTGCGGGTTAAACAGGAGCACGGCAGCGGCATCCACTTGCAACTGGCGTAAGACCTGGTCTAACAGGATTTCCAGCGTGCGTGAAATATCAATACTGGAGGTGATGGCCTCATCCACCTCCCGCAGGGCAGCCAGGCGCTGCACCTGTTGCTGAATTTGTTGTTCCGCATTGTGGTGGGGAGTAAGGTCGGAGTAGAGAAAAAGAATGGCTGGTTTTCCTTCCCATTCGATCTCCACCGCCCGGCTTTGCATAATGAGAATATCCCCGGCCTTATTAATCATGCGAATAGAGTCGTTCGCCTCCACCTCCTCATGATTGAGGCGGGCTTGAAGGCGGGCTTTGGCCCGCGGGCGGTCCTCCGGATGGATAATATCGAAAGGATTGAGGGTTAGGATTTCGTCATGCGTATAGCCGGAGATGTTTTCAGCCTGGGGGTTGGCGTATACCACCTTGTTGTTGCAAAGAATCACCACCGCTTGAGAGGTATTTTCAATCAGCAGGTGGTATTTCTGCTCGCTTTTGGTTAATTGCAGGTTGCGGTTGTGGAGTTTCCTGGTCAGAACCCAGGTATAAACCAATATTCCCAGCACGAGCACCAGAAAAACAGCCAGGGCGATGATCAGTAGCCGCAGCGAGGTGGGGCTGAGGGGGGCTTCATAAACGTTGAACCATTTGCCATAGATTTCATTGTAAAGACCCTGGGCTTTGATGGTTGTCAGCCCGGCATTCAGCTCATTCAGCAGATCGCTATTTCCTTCCCGCACGGCAAAGCCGTAATCCAGGGGGGAAATGGTCACCCCGACCGCTTGCAGGCGGTCGAAGTTCAATTCATTAATAAAGTACAATCCCTGCACCCGGTTAAGCAGAGCGGCATCATGGTCGCCGAGGTTGAGCGACCACAGGGCATCCGGAACATTGGTGACCGTGACAATCTGATCGGTTAACCCGCTATCCGCCAGGTAATCTTGCATGGCACCGCCCTGTTGGACGATGATGGACTTCCCACGCAGGTTTTCCAGGGAGTGAATGGGCGACAAATAGCGGACAAACAAATCAAAGCTCACCTTGGTGGTAGGGATGGAAAAATCGTAATAGGGGTCTCGTTTTTCCAGGTGAGCCATCCCCGCGATCACATCCGCTTCACCGTTTTCCAGCCGGAGGCGGGCTTCGCTCCAGGGCAGCAGTTCAATTTGGACATCAAACCCCATCGCCTGGCCGACAGCCTGGATTAATTCATTATCAAACCCGGTGGGTTTTCCGTTTTGCAGGAAGCTGTAAGGCGGGTAATTTTGGTCTCCGGTTACCCGGATGATTGGCCGTTCGCGCTCCGGCAGGGGTGACGGAGGAGTGGGGGAGGTTTGAGCGAGCGGAGAAGAAGAAACGGGAGAAATGTTAAAAATAAACACCAGGAGCGCGGCCAATAGTACGGACACCCCTGCCAGGAAGGAGAGGAAAAAACCATTTTTCTTCACTAACTATCCATTATCCCTGATTTTTCCAGATTGTCCATATTGTACTGACAATTAATCCATCGTTAAGCCCACCTTTCAAGATTGTATAGGGAAAAGAAAAGATGTGACAAAAAATTCCAGATAAAGCCTTGTCCAATCAAAAATGAGGGTCTATAATCTTTTTTTAATTCCCCATTTAACCTACTCCACGGAGGTAATTTACTCAAACCAGGCTTCCCTTATTGCGTATTTGGTCTCCCGACCCGGCAGGAAATCTCACTCTCACAGAAAAGGTCTCGAATGTCTAGAAAACTATTGCAGTCATTGTTTTCAGCCGTTGTGATGGCAGGCATGCTCTTCAGCATGACTGGCCAGGTTCGCGCCATGGAACCCTTTGCTGCACCGGTTCAGACCGGCCTGCAGCCCCAGGTTTCTTATGCTGTGCAGCACGATCTCTCCGCTCCGTTGGCAGAACTTGCCATCAAGGCAGCCGGCGAACCGGAAAAATATTCCGAATCCCCCATGCTGGAGATTCCACGCAGCGTAAAAACGGAATTGGGAATGCCCGAACCGGATGGCGCATTGCAGCAAGCCCCGGTGACCGGCAACATGCCCGCCACCATTGCCAACTTCGATGGCATTTCGAACGTGGCGGGTGTAGCCCCGCCGGATACGCAGGGCGATATTGGTTATGACCCAGCCACCGGCAATAAGTATTACATGCAGTGGGTAAACTTGCATATCCAGGCCTGGAATGTCACCAACCCGGCCGCTCCCGTAGCCTTGTTCCCCTCTCCCATTCCGGGCAACCAGATCTGGAGTGGATTTGGCGGCGTCTGCTCAAGCAGCAATGACGGCGACCCGATCGTCCTCTACGATGAACAAGCCAACCGCTGGTTTATCAGCCAGTTTGCGGTGGATGGCCCTTATTACAACTGTATTGCTGTTTCACAGACCAGTGACCCGGCGGGTGCTTATTACCGCTACGCGTTCCTGTACAGCAATACCAAGATGAACGACTACCCCAAGTATGGCATCTGGCCGGACGGGTACTACATGACCGTCAACCAGTTCACCAATGCTTCCACTTGGGGTGGTGCAGGTGTGGCTGTTTACGAACGGGAACAGATGTTGACGGGCGGCGTCGCCCGCCAGGTGATTTTTGATCTCGAGTCCGTCAATAACGGTTATGGCGGTATGCTGCCTGTGGATTATGAAGGCACGCCTCCGCCTCCCGGAACCCCGGCTTACTTTGCCGAGGTGGATGATTCTACCTGGGGGTTGGGACCAGTGGATGAAATGCGCATCTGGCGTTTCAGCACCAATTGGGCCACCAACACCTTCACCTTTGGCGCGGGCGGCCAGCCCAACCAGGTGCTGCCCGTGGCCAACTTCAACCTGATCTGCGAGGGCAATCGCGACTGCGTTCCGCAGCCCGGGGTGACCCAGAAGCTGGATGCCATTGGCGACCGCTTGATGTATCGCCTGGCGTATCGCCACCTGGATTCTGGCCAGGAACGCATGGTCGTCAACCATTCCGTGGATGCTGGCTCCGGACGCGCAGCCGTCCGCTGGTATGAGTTGCAGAAAAGTGGTGCGGATTGGGCCATCACCCAGCAAGGAACATACGCAGGTGACTCCCCCACCGATACCATCCACCGCTGGATGGGTTCCATCTCAATGGACCGCATGGGTAACCTTGCCCTGGGCTACTCCATGTCCAGCGGCACAGTCTTTCCTTCGGTCGGCCTGGTTGGCCGGTTGGCCACGGACCCGGCGAACACTCTGCCGCAAGGTGAATTGATTGCCTTCTCCGGTGCCGCCTCGCAAAATGGCGTCAATCGTTGGGGAGATTACTCCTCGATGAGCATTGACCCGCAAGATGGTTGTACCTTCTGGTTCACCACTGAATATTCCGCCGGCAGTTGGGATTGGCATACCCGCATCGTTTCCTTTAAGTACCCTTCGTGCACTTCCCTGCCCACCGGCACCATTAGCGGCACAGTGCGGGATGGGGGTGGTAACCCGATCGCAGGGGTGCAGGTGAGCACCGGTGTATTTGGCGGCATCACGGCTGCCGATGGGACGTACATGATCACGGCTCCGGCTGGCACCTATAACATGACCGCCACCGCCTTCGGCTATTTGCCGGGGTCTGCCTCGGGTGTAGTGGTGGTGGAAGACCAGGTGACTGTGCAGGACTTCACCCTGACCGCAGCCACAACGCATTTGATCTATGGCGTGGTGCGGGATGCCACCGTGGGCGGTCATAACTGGCCGCTGGGGGCACGGATTGAGATCGCCGGTTTCCCGGGTGGAGCGGTGTTCTCAGACCCGATCACTGGCTATTATGAAGTGGAACTGCCACAAGGCTTCAGCACGACCTTGACCGTGAATGCCCTGGTTTCCGGCTATGGTGCTGCCAGCCAGGCGGTTACAGTAGGTGGGAGCAACCAGGAAGTGAACTTTGGCCTGCTGGCGGATATGGTTTCCTGCGCTGCCCCGGGGTATACCCTGGTGGGTGGTTTCCAGGAGAAATTTGATGGCGTGACCGCCCCGGCATTGCCCGCCAACTGGGCCTTTGTGCGCTCGGCTGGCACCGGCAGCCCACTGTGGGCTACCAATGCGGGAACCCGCTATCCTTCCGGTAACCCGGCGGTGAGCGCCCCGAATGTGGCCTACTTTAATTCCTATACAGTAACCACCGGAAATGCAGCCCGGCTGTATTACAACCAGCCCTTCAACATGACCAGCATCGCCCCCGACCAGGTCAGTTTCCAGATGTTCCATGATACCGGTTGGTCCTCGAGCCACGACACCTTGCAAGTGGTGGTCTCCACGGATGGCGGAACGACCTGGATCCCTGTCGGTCCGATTTTCGATCGCCTTGGGACCCTGGGTTGGACACTCAATACGGTGGATTTGAGCGCCTATTCCTCAGCCACTTCCCTGTTGATTGGCGTCAATGCCGTGAGCGCTTTTGGCAGTGATATCCACATTGACGATGTGACGGTTGGCTCTGCACCGACCTGTACTGCCCAACCGGGTAGTTTGCTGGCAGGGAATGTTATTGATCTGAATACCATGGCGGCACTCAATGGCGCCATGGTGACCCCTGCGGGTGCCGATGCCATCCTTACCGGCCCGGCAGCCGACCCCGCCTGGGGAGATGGATTCTATTACGGGTTCGTCCCCGCGGGAGGATCGGTTACGGTGGAAGCGACCGCACCCGGTGGGTATGGCGTGGACTCCGTCATCCTGACGGTGGGCAACAACAACACTGTCCATCAAGATTTCTCCCTGCCGGCGGGTATGCTGACGGTTGCCCCAACCTCGTTTGCCGTCACCCTGCCCATGGATGCCACCGATACCCGCACCCTGACCCTGGGCAATGATGGTACCCTCGCCCTGGATTTCGGCCTGCAGGAATTGAACCTCCCGCTGACCACGATCCCCTTCGATCCGAATCAGGATCCGATGGTCCGCCACCTGGGGCCGAAGAACTTTAACAAGTACAACCTGGATGGGGTGGCCTATTACCTCTTCCCCGACCGCTCCGCCCCCATGTACCCGAATGCGGCAGCCGGGACGCTGATCTCCAGCTTTGCCAGCGGATTAACCACGCCCTGGGGGGTTGGGGTGGACCTGGCCCAGGACACGATTTGGGTTGGCAGCCTGGGTGCCGGCGGCGGAGATGACCTGGATCATGAATTTACCCGGGCTGGAACCGCCACGGGTGATACCATGGATACAGCCACCTGGATGGATGTGTTTGCAGCCGATATGGCCTATGATCCCATCAAGGGCACGTTGTGGCAAGTGAATGTCGGTGGTGACAACTGCATCTATGAAATGGATCCCACCACCCTGACCGCCACCGGTGGCAAAATTTGCCCGGCCTTTGGCACCAGCGAACGCGGCCTGGCCTACGATCCGATCTCGGACACCTTCTTTGCCGGTTCGTGGAATGACAGCCTGATCAAGCGCTTTGACCGGGATGGAAACATCCTGCAACAGGTGAATGTCTCTCTGCCGATCGCCGGCCTGGCTTATAACCCGATGACCGGTCACCTCTTTGTGACCAACAGCGGGACAGCAACCTTTGATATCAATGTGTTGGATGTCAATGCCAATTATGCCAACCTGGGTGGGTTTAATGTCACCGCCCTGAATGGTGGAGAAGCCGGCCTGGAAATGACCTGTGATGGTCACCTGTGGGCCGCCAACCAGACATCTGGTGTAGTGCTGGAAATTGACTCCGGTGAAACCGGCGCCTGCGCTTTCCTGGATATCCCCTGGTTGAGTGAAAACCCTGCTCTGGGCACCATCGCAGTGGATGGGAGTGAGACCGTCACCCTGACCTTCGATGCCGGCGGCCTGCTGCCCGGTGTTTACGCAGCCCAGTTAAAAGTAGTGCATGGCACCCCCTATTCGGTTGCTAACATACCGGTCACCCTGACGGTCACCCCGGCTGCCAATTACGGCACACTGGAAGGCATTGTCAGCGGCCTGGATGTCTGCGATGTCGGTCCTGGCACTCCGCTGCGCAACGCGGCCGTCAAGATTTACGATAACAGCATGCTGGAAGTTGCCAGTCTGCTGACGGATGCCGCCGGTCATTACATTTGGGCCGGACCGATCACCGGCAATGATTACACGGTGGAAGTGAGCCTGGCTGGCTTTGTGCAACAATCTGCGCCGGTCACCCTGACCGATGGCGGTACGGTGACGCGATCTTTCGACCTGCGGCCGATCCTGCCGTGCATCTCGGCTGCCCCGGCTTCGTTGGAAGCCACCGTGCTTGTGGATGGAACGGCCAGCCGCCAACTGGTGCTGACCAACACCGGCGCTGGCCCCGGTAACTTCAATATCACCGAGCAGGGAGGCGGGATCTTATCACCTTCTCCGCTGGCGACAGTGTTCAGCGAAGGGTTTGAAGGCGCCTTCCCGCCCAGTGGTTGGACCACCCAGGTGGGCAATCCTGCTTTCACCTGGAAGCAAAGCAATCTTGCACCCCATACCGGTACGTATGGCGTGGATGTTGAATACAATCCCGCCCTGGTGGACCAGGATGAATGGCTGCTGACGCCGGAATATGCCCTGGCCTCCGGTACTTTGACCGTCTGGTCCGCGGGGAGTTTATATTGGTGCCGCGACACCTACGATAACTGTGATGCCAACGTCTGGCTGGTGGTTGGCGCAGTCGGCGGGCCGGATGATGTCTTTGTCGGCAAGCTGGATGACAGCTGGATCACCAATTATGTCTACGAACAGAGCACCTTCAACCTGGATGCACTGCTGCCAGGAGTTCCCGTGCGCATTGGCTTCCAGTATACCGGGAATGATGGCGCACAGGTGGCAATGGATGACATCAGCCTGGTAGGCGAAGAAGGCCTGGATGTTCCGTGGCTTGCTGAAACCCCGATCACTGGCACTGTGGCCGCGAATGGCGGCACCACCACCGTGACGGTGGACTTCGATGCAGCCGGCCTGGCCCTGGGAAGTTATGCGGCCAACCTGCGCATCGTGGATGATAACGCCCGCCTGGTAACAGTCCCGGTCATCCTGCGGGTGGTGGGAAATATGATGTTCATGCCGGTGATTTCAAGGTAACACCTGGCTTGAACCGGTGATGTAAATAGAACCCCCGCTCTAAATTGGGCGGGGGTTTCTTTTTTGGGGAGCAGGGGGTGAAGTTAGCGGGGGGTAAATAGCGCCACCCGGTTGCGCCCTTCCGCTTTGGCCTGGTAAAGAGCCTGGTCAGCAGCCCCGATGAGCGAGTTCAGATCTTGATGTGCAGAGGATAACGCGGCCACGCCCGCGCTGATGGTCACCCGGACTTCCGCATTCCCTTCTGCCCGGCAAACCAGTTTTTCAATGGAAGCCCGGATGCGCTCCGCGGCCCGGCAGGCTTCTTCACCGTTCGACTCCGGAAGCAGGAAGATAAATTCCTCCCCTCCATAGCGGGCGTAAATATCCCCTTTACGAACGGACTGCCGAATGAGGGCCGCAATTTCGCACAGCACACTATCCCCTGCCTGGTGACCATACCGATCGTTGATATCTTTGAATAAGTCGGCATCCATCATGATGATGGAAGCCGGGATTTGGTTTTGGCGGCAATGCTCAAAGGCGGGCAGGGCCAGGTCATAAAAATGGCGGCTATTGAAAAGGCCGGTTAAGCCATCGGTATCCGAAAGGCGGCGGGTTTGTTCATACAGCCGGGCATTTTCCAGGGCGGTGGCAGATTGGCTGGCGAATACCCGCAATATCTCCGCGTGGAGCGGGGTAAAGAAGTTGGCCCGGGCGCCATACAGGTTGAGAAAGCCAATGGCAACTCCCCGCACGCACAGAGGTGCCCCCATGTAGGATTGCACCCATGCCAGGGCCGGACCTTGATTCAGCCATAATGGGCTGGCCTGGGTATCGGCAATGATCAGGGGCTCAGAACAATCCAACATCTGCTGGATATAGGGAAAAGCCTGGATGGTGGAAATATTGAGACCGGAATTACTCTCCAGGTCAAGCTGTTCATTCCCCGTCTGGCTGGCAATGGTCAGAATCTCATTTTTTAACAGCATCAAGGTGGCAGCATCATTCGGAATTACCCGGCTGATATTCTCCAGGATGCGATCCAGCAGGGGATTCAGCTCGAGGGTGCTGTTCAAAGTGGCGGCGGTGTCCAGCAGGGCTTCGGTGAACCGGCGTTGTTCACTTTCCCGGGCCTCAATGGCCTTGCGGGCCGTAATATCCTCTTTGACGGCCACAAAATGAGTCAGATTGCCTTCGGCATCGAATACCGGTGAAATCGAGGCATCTTCCCAGAACAGAGAGCCGTCTTTCCGCCGGTTGAGCAGTTCACCCTGCCAGGTCTGACCGGAGGTGATGGTTGCCCACATGTGTTGGTAGAACTCCAGGTTGTGATGTCCGGATTTGAGGGCGCGGGGTGTTTGCCCGGTTACCTCTTCCAGGGTGTAACCGCTCATGGTTGTAAACCGGCGGTTGACGTATTCAATATTCCCCTGGGGGTCGGTAATGACGATGGCACTGCCGCTTTGCTCCACGGCCAGAGTGAACTTGCGCATTTGCGCCTCGCCCTGGTTGCGGATGGTGACATCTCGCAAGATGGATGCCATGAGGACGTTGCGGACACCTTCCACCAAAAATGAGTGGCATTCCAGCACCCGGATTCCTCCCGCCGGGTCTAAAATTTCCAGTTCCATCACCACGTTTTCAGCCGGCAATTCCCGATTGTGGAGGATGGATGAAAATGTGTCCCGGATTTCTGTAAATTCTTCGGGCGTTTGCATTTTGGGAGGGTAAAGTTGGTACAGCGTCTCCCAAATGGGTTTTTGCTGGGCGTCTGTTTTTTTCAGGCCGGTTAATTTCTCTAACGACCGGTTCCATTCCACAATGGCACCCTGCCCGTTGATGATTACGATTCCATCCGAAGCGTGTTCTACCACACTGTGAAAACGGGCTTCACTGGCGCGCAGGTTGAATTCCACCTGTTTCAGTTGGGTGATGTCTTCAATGGTGACAACCACCTGGAAAGGTTTCTCCTCAAAGGGCAGGTAATCCGGTTGGGCAAAAACCCGCAGCCAGATGATCCCCTTGTGCGTCGGCAGGGCGAACCCAATAATTTTGCTGGCAACAGGTTTGCCGGTGGAAAACGCCAGGTTGGGGGGGAAATCTTCCATATTGAAGGGCGAGCCATCCTCATGAAAAGCGCGCCACTCCCGGCCAAAATCCAGCGGAATTTGTAAACTGCATTCGGGGAAGCCCAAAATCTGGCGGGCAGCCGCATTGAGATTGGTGATTTTCCCCGCCGGGTTGATGTATACCACCCCCTGGGCCATGGTTTCAAACAGGGTGCGGAATTGTTCTTCGCTTGCGCGTAATTGCATTTCCATCTTGTGTTTGTATAAGGCCATGGAGATGGTGGCATTCAGTTCATGTTCCTCAAAGGGTTTGAGGATGTAGCCGAACGGTTCGCTTTTTTGCGCCCGCTCCAGGGTTTCCACATCCGTAAAAGCCGTGAGGAAAATGACCGGAAGCAGAAACCGCTGGTGAATTTCTGTCGCTGCTGCAATGCCATCCATACTGCCCTTGAGGTGAATATCCATTAAAACCAGGTCTGGCCGCAGTTTTTGCGCCCGCAGGATGGCATCTTCCCCCCGATCCACCCGATCCACCACCGCGAAGCCCAATTTTTCCAAACTGTTGCACAAATCCATGGCAACGATGCTCTCGTCTTCGACAACCAAAACCCGTACCGGAGTCATTTTCACACCTCCCCCGTTTTTTCTGTGGATTGAAATTGTATCTGGATGGCAACGCCATTCCCATTTCGTACTGCGATATCCGCATCCAACTGCCCGGCCAGGCTATGAATCAATTGCCAGCCCAGGGTTGTGGTTTGATGGATATCGAAATCTGCTGGAAAGCCCACCCCATTGTCGCTGACCGTTAACTCAATGAGATGGTCGGCGGACCGGTGGACGGCAATGGTGATTTCACCCGGCCGGCCATCCAAAAAAGCGTACTTGATGGCGTTGGTGACCAATTCGTTTATCATCAGGCCGCAAGGGACGGCGAATTCGAGCGGGAGAGAAATTTCATCCACATCGTATTGTACCCGGATGACCTGGGAGGAATTCTTGGTGGAGCGCAGCAGGGATGTGACCAGGTTGCGGATGTACTCGGTGAAATTGATGGAGGCCAGGTTTTCGGTCTGGTACAAGTTCTCATGGATGAGGGCCATCGCCCGGATGCGGTTCTGGCTTTCCTGGAAGACGGCTGCAATTTGCGTATCGGTGATCCCCTTGCTTTGCAGGTTGAGCAGGCTGCTGATAATCTGCAGGTTGTTCTTCACCCGGTGATGAATTTCTTTGAGTAAGACTTGTTTT
>CALESS010000381.1 GCA_937907495.1 uncultured Anaerolineaceae bacterium | reverse complement strand
TTTCAACCCAGGGTCCAGCGTCCGGGATTCATTTCTCGAAATCGCATCATCCAATGTCGCATAAAGCGGCGTGGCGGATTTTGAAATTTTCAAATATTGTTCCGGGGCTGTATTTAATTCAGGCGAAGGTCGGGAATAAACAGGCTTTACCAGCGGGTAGGCAATACCCATCCGCGCCCATTCGGTCAATTTTTCAGATGGCCCAAGTGCCAGGCACTCTTCCGGGCTTTGCAGGTACACATCTGGCAGGCAAATGGTCTCGCCAAAGTAAGACTCCCCCGTTTCTGCCCTGCTCGTGTGTGTGGTCATTCCCAGAGAGATCAAACATCCAAATACCGCTAAAGTGATCATCCATCGTAAACGCATGGTAAATTTCTCCTTACCCTGGTATTCTACCAGTCTTCGCCCCCGGAATTCAAGGGCCATCTACCCCCCGCTTACACCACTCTACCTGCCAGCAAAGCCGCCACCAATAAAATTCCCAGCAAATAGTTTGCCTGTGACCATTCGCGCCCCCCCACCTTCCGGTATTGTCCTTCGGAAACGACCAGCATAAAGAACAATAAGATTCCATAGATCACCCCCATCCCTGCCATCTGGCCGAGGAAAAAGAGCGGCGCCAGCGAGACCAGATGTACCAAGCGGGCGGCTTCCTGTGAATAATCTACCCGATCTTCTATTCCAGTACCTTCTGCCTGGGGGGCCTCCCGCCCTGCTTCACAACCCATCAACCGTAGAAATAAAAATGCCGCCAGAAACCACAACAGCCCATTTTTCACCGAAAATAGAGAGGGATTCACCGCGGCCCAGCCCACCATTGCCAGCAAACTACCACCAAAGCCCCAGATGATGCCGCTGATCCAACCGGGTTTCTGCAGCATGCCCACGGACAGGCTGATCAAAGCCAGTGCAGGGAAGAGGGAGCGGGTCTGCCCTCCCATCATCCAACATGCCGCACCCATTGCAACCAGAGTCAGCGCCAGCCAGATGCCAATTTCTGCGGCTTTTCTCTTCGCCCCTTCCTCCGGCGATTTAAGTGCCCCCATCAAGCTGGCAGCACTCCAGCCCAACCCCCAGGCGGATAGGCCTACCACCACCAGCCAGCCGGCAGTAACCCAACCCGGCCCGCCATCCGCCCCCAGGTAAGCCGCGCCGAACATCCCCACCAGCCCCAAGAATCCATAACTCAATATATCTTTCCGGGCTTTCAATTGTGATTTGAATTGCATGGAATTCAGTCTCCTGTGAGGGACTAAAACGTCCCACCCCGCAACGAAAAAATAACCACCATCAAGCAAAACCACAGCATCACCGCCATCAGCAGGCGCTGGATACGGGACCTCGATCGTAACAAGGACCAGGCAACGACCCCCAGGCTGAGGATGCCAAACACAATCGCTGCCCAGGTGAACACGTGGTAGGTGATCAGCCGCCCATTCTGAAGCTGATCGAAACCGGTCAAAATGATCCGCCCCATCCAGGCGAATAGAAAGGTGATGGCAAAAAACTGTACCCCGGTGCTGAACACCCTGCGCCAGAGGGTTACACAAATCAAGATCGCCATCACCAGGATCAACGCATCTGCGGTGTTGGAAATTTCCTGCCCGCCCACCAGTAATGCTCCGCTGACGAATACCCAGGCCGTTAACCCGGCCAGGATTCCACTCCGCGCCCGCCAGGCATCGGGAAAGCGCAAGATGGTGGCCCGCTCCAGGAAGAAGATGGCAATCATTAGCAGAACAAAGACAAATATAATGACCCCCAGGCGGTCAGCAATCCGATCAAAAAACGACAGGAGCATCAGGAGCGCCAGG
>CALESS010000380.1 GCA_937907495.1 uncultured Anaerolineaceae bacterium | reverse complement strand
ATCACCCTATTTCAAAATTCTTCTCAATCCACCAGTTTTCTCCATTGCCGCCATCGGGCATCTGGGCATAAGCTGATGCTCAGCCGCTCGTGATCCTCCAGCATTTTTTGGCGGGCCTCCTCCAATTGCAAATCATCTGGCTGCTGGAGGGCAAAGGCAAAATCAACCCAGCGGCCGCCCTGCCGGAGCAGGTCTTCCAGCAGGCAGGAATGGTCAAACCCCGCGTGCAAGCGGGCAACCTCGGGTACAGCCGACCATGTAGCTGCCGGTTGCTTTTGAACGCAGGCCGGCAGGCTATCCGTGATCAGCTGGATGCTGGCGAATTCCTCCCACCCCTGCGGCAGGTGGCTCCAGGGGAACAACCAGATGCACCAACCCTGTTGTGCAAGGCGGTGGATGCTCTCGCGGGTTGCTTCGGAGGTGGTGGAGAAATCCCCCACATACAGGTTGCGCTCGGCGGCAGGGCCAGCCGGAAGCGGTTGGATGGTATTCGGCAGGTACTCGAGCGTTATATCTCCTGCTTGCGGTTGACTACTGAGTGTCAATTGGGCGTAGGCGCGCAATTCCTGGCGGTAGACCTCCACTTTTTTATCCAGCGGGATGCCAGGGAACGCAACCAGGCTTTGTTGGATATTGAGGGCAGAGTGCCAGGCGTGTTGCAGACTGGCATAAGGGTCCGCGATGGGCTGGGGAACATCGGCTTGCTGAATGAAAATAATCGGTTTTTGCAGGTCTATCTTTTCCAAAGCCGCGTCCAGCACCCAGTTGATGGAAGAATCCAAGATAATGATCTCATCCAGGTCTTCGACATTGTAAAGCCCCGCAGACCACTGGGGTGCTAAAAACACGATCCGCCGCCCATCCGCTTGCAATGCCTGGCGCAGATCATTGGCCAGCAGCGTTGCCCGATTGCTGATGAGGATGGTGCGCTTACGGTCGTTGAAAATTTCATACACCGGGTTGAGCTGATACGGCATGAACTGGCGATCAAAGCGCCGATTGTGCCGCAGGGGAGGCAGGTATTCATATTCTGGATGACGGCGTAACAGGGGCTGGAAGACCGTTTCCTCAAACGCATCCCACTCGGCCAGGCTGCGTACATAGGGCAGCACGGTTTCCGGGTTCAGAATATCATAATCATCAATCGTATCCGGTTTGAGACGGGCAGCGTTAGCCACCCCGCGCGCTTCATCCTGCAAATAGGCGGCGCTGATGGGAAAATTTAACTTGACGGCGTTCCCCAGGGAGGTGGAAGAGGTGGGGCCATATTCCGTGGTGATGAATTCATCCACATAGGCAAAACGGGCACCCATCTTCCAGGCTCGCAGCCATAGTTCCCAATCATACAGCCTGCCGATGACATAATGCGGGTCATATAATCCAAATTGGTCCACAAAGGAACGGCGGATGAGGACTGCTCCGTTGGGAATGGTGTTGAAGACTGCCAGGCTTTCATAGCCGGAAGGAACGCCGCCAAACTCCACCCGCTGCCCATTCGCCTGCACTACGATGGCTTTACCATGGATCAAATCTGCCTGGCTGCTGCGGGCGGTGTGAAGCAGGTTCTCTAATGCTCCGGGAAACCATTCATTATCATCGAACATGTAGGCAATAAATTGTCCGCGGCCCATGCGCACCGCTTCGTTAATCAAAACACCGGGCAGCCCGGAATTGCGTTCCAGGCGGACGTGTACCAGGCGTGGGTCACGCAGGGCGGTTTGCTGCAGCACCTGCTCTGTGCCATCGGTGGAGCCATCATCCATGACGATGAATTCAAAATCGCCGAAGGTTTGCTGCAAAACGGATTGGAGGCAGCGTTCCAGCATACCTTCGCTGTGGCGGCAATAGGTCGGCATCACCACGGTCACCAGCGGGGCAGGCGCCTTCGGCGGGCGGCTCGTGAAAACGGTGCGCGGGCCAAGCAAATCTCCGTATCTCATTGGCCTTCCCCCGGGAAGATTGCGTTTCCGCTCTGGCGACCAATGAGAGGCAGCACCCGCCGACCCAGGCGAATCGCCTTTTCTTTCAGAGCGTTCTCTGCCTCCACGGCGGGGATTTCATAGACCGCCAGGCGCCCTTGCTCCAGCTGGGCACCCAATCGTACTTCCAGGGTCTGGTTGAGCAGATTATGCAAGGGCTCAAAGCGAATTTCCACCCAAACATTATCCAGGATGGCAGCCGCCGGGATGGAAACCTGCCGCAGGCGGTGACTACCACCGCTGGAATACAACTCCAGCCACAGTTCGCCCTGGGGAAGGGATGCATATGTGGCCAGCCGGATGCGCAATCCATGGAGATCATCTTGCGGGCTTTTGAATTGGTAAATCAGCGGAGCAACGCTCAGAGATGGACTGCATACCATGCGGCTTTCATCGGTCACGGCGGCTGGAGCAGGGGTGATGAAGTTCTGCGGCCGGGGGTCAGGTATGGTTTCTGTGGCCGGGAACGCTACAACCAGGTCTGGTCGGGAGGTGAAATAACGCCGGCCTTCGGCGTGGCGTATTTCCAGCCCGCGATCCATCCAGGCCAGCATCCGGTTCACAAACACCGGCTCCGAAGCTGTTTCGATCAGCAAATTACGTCCATTTGCCACCAGCCGCGGCCAATCCGGACGGTTCTGCAACGCCCGGCGCAAAGCTTGCACCAGGTGATGCACTTCAAACCCCTCGGCGAGAAAGCCAGTTTCACCATCCAGAACGATCTCCGGGATACCCCCGGCAGGTGCGGCGACCGGAAGCAAACCAGCGGCCTGGTGGAAGGCCAGCGCTTGGGGCAAGCCCTCTGCCAGCGAGGCACTGAAGATGATATGGTTCTGACGATTGATATCCATCGAATCATCCACAAAGCCGTGGAAAGTCACATGGCCTTTCAGCCGCGGGCTTTCTGCCAGCTTCTTCATTTGGCGGATGAAATCCGCATACATCTCCAGTTCAAAGCCGTAGATGTTGAGATGAATATCATACCCTTCGGCCAGCAATTGTTCCACGGCCAATAATGCCTGGCGGTGACCCTTGCTGCCGACCATGGTGCCCACCAGGGCAATTTGCACGGGTTCGGCTTGCAGGTCCTGGTTGAGGATTTTAAACCGGCCGCTTTCAATCAGAGAGGGGATACATGCCCGGGGTTCCGGCAGCCAGCGCCCCCAGATTTGCAAAGCCCATTCGCAATCCGAGGCCAGCCCATCTAAATAGTGACGCAGGAAAGTCATACGATTCAGGGCATATCCCCAGGGGGGAAAGAAGGCCGCAAAAACAGGCCGCCGTTTTCCAGCAGCCAGGATGGGCTCCGGGATGAAACCGGAGCAGAATATCAGGTCTGTTTCACGTTGATGGATCCAATTGGCCAGGGCTTGGGTTTCCTGGTTGACATTATCTTCATAGAAATCCGGGTCAAAAAATAAGCGGCTCGCAAAACCGTAGCGGGCGGAAATCGGTGCCGGCATGCTATGCTCCGCCAGCCACTCTGCCATCTTAGCCCCGCCCGCCCGGTAGTGATCAAAATCGGGGGCGCAGGTTTGGATATTGAAGCCGATACGACCTAGAGTCCAGGCGGTGAGGAATCCATAAACTTCGGATCCACCGAACAATCGGCTGTTGACGAAAACCAGGGTTTGCACATCCCGGGCGCTGGATTTACCATGCCGGGCAGCCAGGCGGGCGCGCAGATGAACTCCGGCGGCCAGGTTCTTCAATTGTAACCACCGGCCTTGAGGGTGCAGACCGATCGCCCCGGACATCCAATTTCCCCGGGCTTGCTGCAGCAGGGCTAAACGTTCTGAGGGCGCGGGCAGGGTGAGGTTCGCCGTCCATTCCAGTAGAATACTCCCCTGCCGCAGCAAGTCTTCCTCCAGCAGGGAACGCTCGTAGCGGGTCAGGCTTTCCAACGTGCCAGGCATCACCAACCAGGCGGTTTGCTGCTGGCGCAGAATGCAATGCGTGAGCGGCTCGGCGGTCTGGATGAGACGAATCGAAGGCTTAT
>CALESS010000379.1 GCA_937907495.1 uncultured Anaerolineaceae bacterium | reverse complement strand
GACATTGAAAAATGTCCTCTGTTTTTTTTGCCAAAACATTCATGATACAATTTGTCCATCCTATCACCCACGAGGATTATATGAAACATCACTCCGGTTCGATCGAAGTTGTCTGCGGTTCGATGTTCAGCGGGAAGACGGAAGAACTCATCCGCCGGCTGCGGCGGGCGGTCATTGCCCGCCAAAAGGTGCAGGTCTTCAAACCTGTCATTGACTGGCGTTATGGGGAGGAAAAAGTCACCTCCCATGATGGAATGAATTTTCAGGCCATCCCGGTCAAAGAGGCCAAAGAGATTTTGGCCCGGCTGGAACCGGATACCACGGTGGTGGGTGTGGACGAAGTGCAATTCATGGATGATGAAATCGTTCCGCTTCTTAAATCCTTGGCCGACCGGGGGGTGCGGGTGATTGCTGCTGGTTTGGATCAAGATTTCCGCGGTGAACCTTTTGGCTGCATGCCAGCCTTGCTGGCGCTTGCGGAGCAGGTGGAGAAGCTGCATGCCATTTGCATGGTCTGCGGTGAACCCGCCTCGCGCACCCAACGCCTGGTGAATGGCAAACCTGCCCATTACAATGAACCAATTGTGATTGTGGGTGCGGCGGAGATGTACGAAGCCCGTTGCCGCCAGCATCACATCGTCCCCCGGGATTGAGGTTGGAGGCCAGAATGCAAGATTACCACGATTTTCTCGCGGAGGTGCTCATCTCGGAAGAGCAAATCGCCCAACGGGTGGCGGAGCTGGGGGCAGAAATCAGCCGGGATTATCAAGATGGCGGCAATTTATTACTGCTTTGCATCCTGCGCGGGGGGGTGGTCTTTCTGACGGATCTCATGCGCCAGATCACGATTCCGATGGCCGTGGAGTTCATGGCGGTTTCGTCCTATGGCAGCGGAAGGCGGGAATCGGGTGGTCAGGTGCGAATTAACCTGGATTTGAACAGCGACATCCGGGATATGGATGTGCTGGTGGTGGAAGATATCATTGACAGCGGTCACACCCTGTCCTCGGTGCTGGAGGTGCTTTCCACCCGCAAGCCGCGCAGCCTGTATATCTGCACTCTGCTCGATAAAATCGAACGGCGGGAAGTGGAAGTCCCCGTTCGTTACCGTGGATTTATCATCCAGAACAAATTCGTGTTTGGCTACGGATTGGATCTTGATGAGCTTTACCGTAACCTGCCATTTGTGGGGGTGGTGGATCTGGAGCGCTATCAGCCAAAATCATGATCCCTGCTTTGGCGGACTACGCTCGCTCCATCAACATCTTGCTGGCAACAGCCGGTGAGGGCCAGTCTGTGTACCTGGTGGGTGGAGCGGTGCGGGACCTGTTGCTGGGGCAGCCGCTGCATGACCTGGATTTTACCTCCAGCCCGCCCATCAAACCGCTTGCCCGCGCCCTGGCAGATAACCTGGATGCAGCGCTCTTTCTGTTGGATGAGGAGCGCGAGACGTATCGCATCATTGAAAAACCGGGGGATGAAAGACGCCTCACTTACGACCTGGCCCGGCTGCGGGGAGCCGATTTACACACCGACCTGCTGGATCGTGACTTTACCATCAACGCCATTGCCATTGACCTGTCCGCCCCCGCTGCGTTGATTGACCCGCTGGGAGGTGCACAAGATTTACAGGCGCATCTGCTGCGGCCTTGTTCTCAACAAGCCTTTATCAATGATCCGGTGCGGGTTCTGCGGGCCGTGCGCCTGTGCGTCCATTTTCAACTGCGCATGGAACCCCCAACCATACACAGCCTGCAAGCAGCCATCCCCGGCTTGCAGCGGGTGAGCCTTGAACGGCAGCGCGACGAGCTGCTGAAAATGCTCTCCGGCCCCCGTCCTTCGACGGCGATCCGCCTGCTGGATCGGCTGGGCATTGTGGAGAGTGTCCTGCCGGAGCTGGCGGGCATGAAAGGCGTTCAACAATCTGCTCCCCACCAGTTGGATGTCTGGGAGCATACGCTGGCGGTGCTGCAAGCCCTGGAAGAGGTGCTGACCACCCTGGCCGAACCGTTTTCAGAGGGAAAAACTGCCAGCCTGTGGCTGGGAATGGCCAGCCAACGGCTCGGACGCTACCGCCCGCAATTGACGACCTATATCCAGGAGGAGCTTGTTTCAGAGCGCAGCCGGCGCGGCCTGCTATTCCTGGGGGCAATCTTGCATGATTGCGCCAAACCTGCCGTGCAACAGGTGGAAGATGACGGCAAAATCCACTTTTATCAACACGAGAAAGTGGGTCAGGATACCACCCGCAAGCTCGCGCGCCGTCTCAAGCTCTCCGAGGATGAGGTGGAATTCCTCACCCGCCTGGTGGGAGACCATATGCGTATCCATCACCTGGCGCGGGCTGCAGGGCCGTTGAGCCGCCGCTCGATTTACCGCTTTTTTCAATCCGCCGGCTCCGCCGGCCCTGGCCTGGTGGTCTTATCCCTGGCGGATACGCTGGCTACCTATGGGGTCACCCTTACCGAGGCAACCTGGCAGGCCGAGTTGGAAAGTGCCCGTCAATTGTTGGAAGCCTGGTACGAAGCCCCGGAAGTCGCAGTTGCACCTCCCCGCATCTTGACAGGTGATGATATCATTCAATCGTTGGGGGTCAGCCCGGGGCCGATTGTGGGGCAGCTCCTGGCAATCATTCGGGAGAAACAGGCTTGCGGAGAAGTGCAAAGCCGCGAGCAAGCATTGAGCCTGGCACAGGAACTCATGCGCCAGGGTTTATCGGCAGAAGGAGAGAACCATGGATCATCTATTGAAACCAGTTGACCTTTATTACGAAGAGAGCGGGCAAGGGACGCCAATTTTGCTCGTGCATGGATTCCCGCTCAACCACACCATTTGGCAGCCGATTGTGCCTCGCCTGGGCAAATGTTCGCGGGTGATCACCCCGGATTTGCGCGGTTTTGGCAAATCTCCCGCGCCGGGCGGCACGTACAGTATGCGCCTGCTGGCAGAAGACCTTCTCCATTTATTGGACCGCCTGGAGATTGAAAAAGCCGTGGTGGTGGGCCATTCCATGGGGGGCTATGTGGCCCTGGCTTTTGCCAAAGCCTATCCCCAGCGCCTCTCAGGCCTGGGGTTGGTCGCCTCGCAAGCAGAAGCGGATGCCCCGGAACGCCGCCAATCCCGCTTGAATATTGCGGATGATGTGGAGCGAAAGGGGGTGCGGGTGGTGGCGGATGGTATGCCGGTCAAATTGACCGCCAACCCGGAGCTGGCTGCCCAATTGCATGAGCTGATTCATGCCACTGCCTCGCAGCAGGGGGTGGCAGGCTGCATGCGCGGCATGGCCGAACGGCCGGATGCAACGGAGTGGCTCGGGCAGATCGCCGCACCTTCTGTGGTGATTGCCGGAACCAGCGATGGCATCATCCCGGTTGCCAAGGGCCAGGTGATGGCTACCCTGCTTGGCCGCTCGTGGCTGGTGAAAATTGAAGGTGTGGGTCACATGCCCATGATGGAAGCCCCGGATCGCGTGGCAGAGGCTCTCATCCAACTGGTGAAATCTTCCGTGGGGTATGAGGAACAGTGCGGTTGTAACGATTAGTTTCCCGGCTGCCACCCGTGGAGGAGATGGTCGGAAAGCTCGACCGCCAGCGCACTTCTTTACAGCGCCCGGCAATACCACATCCTAAAACATAACCTCGCCATCTGGATCAGGGGCGAGGTTTCTTTTTTAAAGGGTTAAGTGGGGGGGATGGCAGCCCGGGGCTATGGGTAAATTTCATCTAACAGCGGTTCGTAAAAACAGCGGCAGCCCAAGGCATGCGAGCAGCCCGATGTGGGCAGCCGGGGAGCTTTCTCTTTCTCATAAATTCCAGCCATCTCCTGGCAGGTGGGGCAGCAATCTTTGTAGGTCACCAGGCGCACATTCTTGACGCGCGGGTTGGCCTGGAATTTTTTGAGCGCAACTACCACAGTGGCCTCTTCGCGTAAATCGGCCTGGCAGGTGGGGCAAAAAGTAACAGAATCGGGTGATTGGG
>CALESS010000378.1 GCA_937907495.1 uncultured Anaerolineaceae bacterium | reverse complement strand
ATTGAACTCAATCCCTGCCAACTCCTCCAGCAATAGCTCCACCCCAATATTGAAAACCAGCAGATAGGCGGCTTCCCGCAAAACGGGCTGGCGTTCCACTGCATAACTGAACAACCCTGCCGCAAAGCGCATGAACAAAATTCCCAGGCCCACCCCCACCAGCACCACCCACAGCTTATCCGAGAGCGAGATGGCAGCCACCACGTTATCCAGGCTGAACACCAGGTCCGCCAGTTCCACGCTCACCACCACACCCCAAAAAGAGGTCGCTTTGACCATGCGGATTTCGCTATCTGCGCTGCTTTCTTCTGCTATGCCCAGGTTCTCGAACGCCAGCCGAACCAAATACACTGCCCCCAGGATTTTCAACCAGGGATTATCCACGATGATACTGGCGAGCAGCAGCATCAACCCCCGGCCGGCATAAGCCCCCAGCAACCCCACCTTCAAGGCAGCAGTCCGCTGGTTGCCCAGGATGGGGTGCATTTTGTCCCCCAGCCACTTCAGCGCCCCATGCCATTCAATCGGCTTATCATCCGGCAGATGAATAACCATCGCCCCCAGCACTGCTGCATTATCAATGGACAACAGGCCTTCCAGCAAAATGAGCTGAAGAATTACTATTGGAATGGTCCAATCCATACCGCCGCCTTGATCAAGAATTTTCCAACCTTATTATCTAACCAGAAAACAAGAATTTCTACCAGTGTAGAAGTACACCCAATCCATGACCATTCGACAGAAAAATAAAACGGATCGCAAGGTTTGTTCACCCGCCGGTGGCGAAAAAACGCTCAAGGCCGAATTATTGAGGATTCACCCCTTTCCCCTTGACTTGGAGTAAACTCCAGATGATACACTAATTTATGGAGGTGAATGAATGAAGATTGCTCAAGTAAGCGAACAATTTGGCATTTCCCCGGATACATTGCGCTATTATGAACGGATCGGGCTTATCGCACCCGTCAATCGAAATGACAGCGGCATACGGGATTACAACGAGGGCGATTTGCGGCGGGTTGAATTCATCAAATGTATGCGGAGTGCCGGTCTGCCAATCGAAGTTTTGATTGAATATGTAAATTTCGTTCAGCAGGGCGACCAAACCATTGATGCCCGGCGGGAAATCTTGAGACAGCAACGGCATTTACTCGCGGCCCGGATTATGGAAATGCAAAAGACGCTGGATGTATTGGATCACAAGATCGAAGTGTACGAGAAAGCGGTTTTGAAAAGGGAAAGAGAACTGATGCATATCGAAGACCAGGGAGAATAAAAATGCAGAAACGTCAGCTTGGAAAAAGTGGATTGGAAGTTTCAGCTCTCGGGCTGGGTTGCATGGGAATGAGCCGTTCTTACGAGCCGATTCCGGAGCGGGGAGAGATGATCGCCCTGATCCGAACTGCAGTGGAACAGGGTATCACCTTCTTTGACACGGCTGAAATCTACGGTCCATTCGTCAACGAGGAGCTGGTGGGCGAAGCACTGGAACCCGTGCGCAGCCAGGTAGTCATCGCCACCAAGTTTGGCTTTAACCTGGACCCGATCGCGAGAGCCAACCTGGGCGGTCTGAACAGCCAGCCAGATCATATCAAACGGGCGGCAGAGGAATCTCTCAAGCGGCTCAAAGTCGAAACGATTGATTTGTTCTATCAGCACCGGGTGGACCCGAACGTACCCATCGAGGAAGTGGCGGGAGCAGTGAAGGATTTAATCCTCGCCGGCAAGGTGAAGCACTTTGGCCTTTCAGAAGCAAGCCCGCAGACCATCCGCCGGGCACATGCCGTCCAGCCAGTAACTGCCCTCCAAAGCGAATACTCCCTATGGTGGAGAGAGCCGGAAGATCGTTTGCTTGCCACCCTGGAGGAACTTGGAATCGGTTTTGTTCCCTTCAGCCCGCTGGGACGCGGGTTCCTGACGGGGAAGATTGACTCCACCACCACCTTTGCCAGTTCTGACCTTCGCAGCCGCATCCCCCGCTTTGAGGCAGCGAATCGCAAGGCGAGCCAGGCGCTGGTGGATCTGCTGAGCGGGATGGCAGCCCGAAAGCAGGCAACCCCCGCCCAAATCGCACTGGCCTGGCTGCTGGCTCAAAAACCATGGATTGTCCCCATCCCCGGCACGACGAAATTGTCCCGCTTTGAAGAAAACATTGCCGCAGTGAATGTCGAGCTTACCGCCAGCGATTTGCAGGAACTCGAAAGCGCAGCCGCCAAACTCCCCTCACCCGCGCCGCGCTATCCCGCCGACCTGGATAAAATGATTGACCGCTGAAAAAGGAACAAAACATGGACTACTTTCGCTTGGGAAATACCGGAATGCAAGTATCGCCCATCTGCCTGGGTTGCATGGGGTTCGGCGATGCAGAGCGTTGGGTGCATAAATGGGTACTTAATGAAGAGGATAGCCGGCCTGTCATCCAAAAAGCCCTGGAGCTTGGCATTAATTTCTTCGATACGGCCAATGTCTACTCTCTGGGGGTGAGCGAGGAAATCCTCGGACGAGCATTGAAGGACTTTTCGAAGCGCGATGAGGTTGTCATCGCTACCAAGTTATTTGGCCAAATGCGGGAAGGCCCCAATGGCTCCGGCTTATCTCGTAAGGCAATCTTGAGCAAGATTGATAAGAGCCTTCATCGGCTCGGCACAGATTACGTGGACCTCTACCAGGTTCACCGCTGGGATTACCAGACCCCCATCGAAGAAACAATGGAGGCCCTGCATGACGTGGTGAAAGCTGGCAAAGCCCGCTACATCGGTGCCTCCTCCATGTTCGCCTGGCAGTTCCAGCGTGCCCTGCATGTTGCCGAAAAACATGGCTGGACCCGTTTCGTCTCCATGCAGGACCACCTGAACTTGATCTACCGCGAAGAGGAGCGGGAAATGCTGCCGCTCTGCCGGGTGGAAAAAATCGGGGTAATCCCGTACAGCCCGCTCGCCTCCGGAAGATTAACCCGTGATTGGTCAGCCGAAAGCACCCCTCGCTCCAGAACGGATCAAATCGCCCGGCGGAAGTACGATGCCACCGCCGAAACGGATCAACACATTGTTGAGCGGGTGGCAGAAACTGCCAAAAAGTATGGGGCGCCCCGCGTTCATATCGCCCTGGCCTGGTTATTACAAAAAGAACCTGTAACCGCCCCCATCATCGGGGCAACAAAGATTTCCCACCTGGAAGAAGCTGTCGGCGCACTGGCGGTCCATCTAACCCCGGAAGATATTGCCTATCTGGAGGAGCCTTATGTTCCGCATCCCATCATAGGTCACCAGTAAGGATCCGGAACATGGGATCAGCCAGAGCCTCATAACCGGAGAAACATCTACGAAAGCCTGATGGAAATGACCTGCCCGCTTTGGGATGGGGTTCGGCGTACGCAATGCTGTACCCGCTGGAACCCGCCTGGCGGCTGCCATCATCTGCCGCTGGACGGGGTCCGATCAGCAGGAAGTACATTCCTCCGGGCAACCCTGCTAGGATGTAAACCATTTCGCTTGTGAGACCTGATCCGCCACCCGCAATTCCAGGCCCGGCAAATCAATTCCAAACGGGTGGAACACATCACTTGCAGCCCGCAGCAGCAATTTGCGGTACATTCCCAGGTCAATCCGCCGGGGATCCAGGGTCCCCATGCAATCCCATGCCCATACGCCGGGCTGGCCGCGTACAAATAGAAACCGCACCCGCTGACCTGCCTGAACGCTCCCCCCTGCCGCCTGGATCTGCATGGCAGCCCGGGCGGCGGGTGAGGGACTGCGATATTTTTCTGGCAGGCGGGTCAGCCGTTGGGCGAGCAGCAGCTTTTCCGGCGGCACCCGGCCCTGCCGCAGCTGATCGAGCGCCTGGCGCAAGATTCGCAGCGCGCCCGGCAGGCAGCCCGCCAGTTGGTCAACCGCCTCCACCCGGGCCAGGTATTCGATCAGGGCCATCTGGGTCTCGGATACCCAGGCCGGGGAATCCCGCCGGCGGGAAGCCAGCCCGCGCACTTTCACCGTGCCATCCTGGAAGACGCCAAAATAGCGGTTCGGCACCGGCACCCGGCTATCCAGGCGGGATGGCAGGAACACCACCCAGCGGTACACCCCATCCAGCGCAATGGGCAGCCCGGTGCGCCGGGTGACTTCTTCCAGCACCGGCTGAAAATCTTCCGGGCGGCTAAAACCCGCTTGCTGAATCCATAAGCCATCCACATACACATGCAGAATCTCAAAGCCGGCATCCTCTGCCGCCTCTTTTGCCCGTAACACCGCCTCCCGCCCGCCGGAGGTGACCGCCTCATGAGAGCCGATCAGGCCAAAGCGGGCGTTCTTGTATCCCAGGTAGCCGAAACAGACCACCAGCAACCACTTCTGGGCGGCAGAGCGAGCTTTGTACCATTTCCGGCGCGGATCCCAGGAGGGCAACTGTAAAATACGCTGCTTGAGGAGGACACGCTTCTGCAGCAAAGGGGCTAATGTTTGAGGAATCAGCCCCGGGTCAGGCGGCAACGGATCGGAAAGCGAGACGGCTTGCTTTTCGGGCGAGATGTTACAGCGAACCATTACCGCCGGGTAGAGGGAAACAAAATCAATCGCTCCCACATCCCGGTGCAAGCCAACCGTCGGTTGATAAATCAACCCGCCAAAATCGGCATGCAGCAGGTCCAGCATGGAGCGCGGTTGCTCCACCTGCTGCTTATGCCAGGGGATAAGCACACCATTGCGCAGGGCGGTGATCATCTGCATACAAGAGATGCCCGAACCGGGCGAGACCCGGGCAGCCGTCTGGATCGGCAGGGCCGTTACCCTGGCGTTCTCCAGTGCCCCCTCCAGTTCGTAGTCTCCCCACAGCATGGCATTTTTCCGGTCAATGTGGATGCGTCCAAACAGGTGAATCTGCTGACCGCGATAGACCACCTGCCCGTAGGAAAAATAAGTTTTCTCCCCCAGGATGCGGATGGCTCGCGCGGGATCACGGTTGAGGGGCAATTGTTGCAGATCCCCATTCACCCGCCGGAGCAGATTTTCCAGCAGCCAGGTATCGCCGTAATCTGTCAACAGGATATCAGGGTCGAATTGCTGCAAGGCGGATCGCAGCCAGAAAACAGGGTCGTTGCCCTCCGGGAAGGGATAGGTCCGCTTCCACGAACGATAGCGCAACTCCAGGTGCGCCGGTGGAGCGTGATGCGGGTCGCCATCCGGCAGGTTAATTTCCATCACCCGCAGCGGTGGCGGTTCGCTATCAATCTCCCAGGGGGAATCCAGGGCGGCAAAGGATTTTACAACGCCATCCTCCACGTCCAAGCGGCAGCGCACCAGCGGAAAGGAGCCGTACCGCGCCGCATGCCGGACCTGGATTTGCAAATCGGCATCGTAATACACCAGGTCGGGGAAGGATTCCTCGGTTTCCATGAACAGCCCGCGGGCACTGCCGGGGTCTTCCACCTCAACCCGTAAAACGGCGATGGGATGATCCTGAAACAGGTCGCGGCGCTCTTCCCGTCCCAGCGCAGGTGGATTCGGACGGGTTTGCAGCCAGCGCCACAATTGCCGCAAACGCGGGCCGGGACCGGCAACATAAAATTGAACCGGAAAC
>CALESS010000377.1 GCA_937907495.1 uncultured Anaerolineaceae bacterium | reverse complement strand
ACCCAGCCGCACCCCGGCTCCCACGGATACCCCCACGCCGACCCCTTCCCGCACGCCTACGGTCACGGCAACCCCAACCATCACCCAGACCCCCACCCTCACCCTCTCGCCGACTTTTGACTTGCCGGATGTCACGGTTCATACCCAGGCGCACTGCCGTTATGGCCCGGCCCGGGCCTTTCTGCATGCGGGGGATCTCTACCCGGGGGACAAGGGCCAGGTGGGCGGACGGTACCAGAACAGTGCCTGGTTGTATGTGAAGTTTGACAAGCTCAATTATTGGTGCTGGGTGGCGCCTAGCGTGGTGGATGTGGAAGGTGATATCACCCGGCTCGTTTATCAGCCTGTACGCTTGCCCGGCCCCAGTGTGCTCTATAATCCACCGGAATATGTGCGGGCGGTGCGCAAGGGGAATGAGGTCACGGTGACCTGGCCCGCCATCTGGATGACGGAAGATGATGACCGCGGCTACCTGCTGGATGTGTTCGTCTGCCAGAACGGTTTTTACACCTGGTATCCGGTTGCCCTGCCCAACCAGTACAGCACTTCCTATACCTTCACCGATGAGGCGGGCTGCGCCGGGAAATCCGGCGGGGTACTGTATGCGGTGGAAAAACACGGCTACATCTTCCCTGCGCTGACGATAGACTGGCCCGCACCGTAACCCTGCCGGTTGCGAGGCGGGCCGGGGGGGCAATGTTGACCTGTCCCCGGGCGGGCAATCCGGGCGCGAAGATAGTACAAAAATAGACCATCGCGCTCCTAATTGCGGATTGACAAGCCCTGTGCGGCAAGATAAACTATACATAATCAAAGCTTAATCAACCAGCTCCTCAACGGCTGGAAAATACGAGTAGTTCCTTTCAGAATACGTATCAACCGGTGGGGGTTACGGGTGGCTATCTTGCAATACAGCCATATTTCGGGCCGCCGGATACCCAGGGAGTAATGAATGGCGGATTCTCGGCTTGAACCAGTAGGCCATAAGGTGGGAAAGAACGACGGCGTGCGCGGCGGGCCGCGCTGGCTCAATTTCTGCCTGTCCGTTGTGCTGGCGGCCAGCCTGTTGCTCGGCAGCATACGCCCCACGGCCAGCCAAAGCCCGGATCTGCGCGCCGATGCCCTGGTGATCATCAATTCCAACGCCGGGGCCAGCGTTCACTTTCAAGATTGGATTCAACCCTACCTGGATCATTTCGGTATTCCCTATACCCTCTGGGACCTGGCGTCAGCCGGCAGTCCACCGGATTTTTCCGCCTATGCAGTCATCATCATCGGCCACGATCAACTGGATTACAACAATGACTACCTGACTCCCGCCATCCAGAGCCAGATTTCGGATGCAGTCAACGGGGGCACCGGGCTGGTCAATTTCGATTCCGACCTGGCGAGCGGTGATTTTCTGGCCTATTACTCGTTCGTGCAGGATATTTTCAACTTTACCTATTATCCAACCGACCCCGCCACCCTCATCCGCCCGAACAGCAGCCCGGCCCTGGGCGGCTACATCACAGCCTTGCAGACGCCCGGAACCACCTATACTCTGCGCAACCCGGTCACCCATACGGGCGTGGTTCCCGATACCGGGTCCAGCACCCTGGCCGAACTTGACTCCGATCCGTTGCTGGTGGTGGAAAACCACGGCCTGGGACGGGCGGTGCAGTGGCTGAGCATCAACTGGATCGGGTCTGGCAACCTGGGGCCAGTCTCCGGGCTGGATGACCTGGTCTGGCGCTCGATCGTCTGGGCGGCCCGCAAGCCGTTTGTGATGCAGGGAATGCCGCCTTTTGTAACCTTCCGGGTGGATGATGTGGTCGGCCCCTATACCTGGGTCAGCACCGCCATCCAACATGGATTCAAACCCTGGGCGGGTGTCTTTCTGGACCAGGTGACCCAGGTACCGGCGCTTAAAACCCTGGCGGATACCGGGAACCTGACCGTTTCGATTCATGCCCGTTCCTATACGGATTTCTTCTACTTTGACCATGATAACGGGGTGGATCTATCCAACACCGTGATTGACCAGAACTTTTTGGATGGTACTGCCTGGCATATGCTGAACCAGATTCCCATCTCCAAGGTGGTTGTGCCGCACTATTATGAAATTGGCACCAATGCCTTTGCCGGGCTTGCCGAGTGGGGCGTAGAGTTTGTGCTGACGCCCATGCTGCCCGGGAATCTGTACGGTGCAGACCGCTTACTGGCGGGGCCATTCTCCAAATCCTCCACCCCGTGTGGCAGCGGCTGTGCGCTCCCCTTCTACTATGCGGATACACTTCCCATCCCCAACCACCCGGAATATGACGGAGATTTCCACGTGGTGCTGACGGAAATCCGGGATATTGGTGGTTACGAATGGTTCCCCTCGGATGACCCCGGCTACCTGCAAGATACGATTGACCGGGGAGTGGCACAGCTCAAGCGCGCCCTGAATGGCATGGAGCTGGCGACCATCTTCACCCACGAGGAATTCATCCTGAACATCAGCGATGCCAACTGGGATACCATCCTGGCGGAGGTAAAGGCCGGGGTGGCAGCCTACCAGCCGGAGTATGTCACCCTGGATTACGCCTCGCAATATGTGCGGGCTATGTTGACCTCGCAAATTGCGGGCAGTATCTACAACCCGCTTACCGGCAGCCTGGATACCACGCTGAGCGGCGCAACCGATCTGCCAACCCGCTTTTACCTCTTCACCGAAACGGGTGGTTCCATCTTCAGCCAGTTTGTCAGCGTA
>CALESS010000376.1 GCA_937907495.1 uncultured Anaerolineaceae bacterium | reverse complement strand
TGGCCCGCAACCCGGATGCCTATGGCAACCTGTTGACCAACATGATCCTGGGTATTGCCTTCTCGGAAGCAATCGCCATTTATTGCCTGGTGGTGGCCTTCCTTATGCTATTCGTGCTGTAATCCAGCAGACTGGGAGGATAATTTGAATAATCTGGGTCTTAACCTTGGGTTCTTTCTGGTTCAAATTGCAAACTTTGCGGTCATTTTCATTGTCCTGCGGGCCTGGGTCTACAAACCATTGATGCAAATGCTGGAGAAGCGCCGCTTGGTGGCTGCCCAGGGTTTGGAAGATGCCCGGCTGGCTGCCGAAGCCCGCTCCAATGCGGAAGCCGATGCCAATCAAATCATCAAAGAGGCGCAGGTACGGGCCAGCGAAATTGTGCGCGAGGCCACCGAACGTGCCGAAATCGCCAGCCTCGAGGTACGTTCAGCCGCCGAAGCGGAGACAGTCAAAGCTCGTGAGGCCGCCCTGGCTGAATTGGACGTGGAACGCAACCGCATCCTGGCCGATGTACGCCACCAGGTGGTGACGCTGGCCATGGCTGCGGCCCAAAAACTGATCGGCGAATCATTGACCGAAGAGCGCCAACGCGGCCTGCTGAAGGAATTCTTCTCCGGCATCAAGAGCGGTAAGGTCGTCCTGCTCTCGGGTGCGGAATTGAGCGGTGAGTCGGCAGAAATCACCAGCGCATTGCCGTTGACGGAAGAAGAAAAAGTGGTGGTGGAAAAAGACATTCACCACATGCTGGGGGAAGCAGCCCCGGTGAACTATAAAGTGGACCCCGCCATCCTGGGCGGTGTCACCATCCGGGTGGGGGACCGGGTGTTGGATGGTTCTGTCGCCGGGCAGCTTCAAGGCTTGCGCACATCCCTGCAATAGATTAAACCTGCAACCAGGAGCCTGGCAAGCCGCAAGGCCAAGCCAGGCTTTTTGGTTTTATAATGGTGAAGAGGATTGGAGGCCTGGATGACCGGTTTTTTGCATCAAACGTTGCCCATGCTATTTGAAGATATTCCGCTGAAACCCATTTCACCGCCAGACCTGGTTGGGCTGCCGCACGTTCAAATTTCCAGTATTGTGATTGATTCGCGCCAGGTCAAACCCGGCAGCCTGTTTGTGGCTTTGCCGGGCGGAACCACGGACGGGCATCATTTCATTCCCGCGGCGATTGAAAACGGTGCGGCGGCGGTAGTGGGGGAACAGGCACTGGATCTCAACCAGGTTCCCTATATCCAGGTGGCGGATAGCCGACTGGCGCTGGCGCATCTTTCAGGGGCTTTTTATGGCTTTCCGGCCCGCCAACTCACCATGCTGGGGGTGACGGGTACAGATGGCAAGACCACCACCTCCAACCTGATTTACCAGATCTTGCTGGCGGCGGATCTACGAGCCGGGGTAATCTCCACCGTCAATGCCATCATCGGCCAGGAAATCCTCGATACCGGATTTCACGTAACCACCCCTGAAGCCCCGGATGTGCAGCGTTACCTCAACCGGATGGTGTCCGCTGGCTTGACCCATGTGGTGCTGGAATCCACCTCGCATGGGCTGGCCCAGCACCGGGTGACCGCCTGCGAATTTGATATCGGCGTGGTGACCAATATCACCCACGAACACCTGGATTATCACGGATCGTATGACCAGTATCGGGCGGCGAAAGCCCGCCTGTTTACAGAGCTGGCCCAAACCCGCCAGAAGCTGCAGGGCAACCCCCGCCTGGCAGTTTTGAACCGGGATGACGAATCTTATGAATATTTGCGTTCGCTAACCACGGTGAGAAACATCACTTACAGCCTCACCTCCAACGGGGCAGATGTTTGGGCGGAGCAGATTGAGCATCGCCCGGAAGGGCTGCGTTTTATGGCCGTTGGCCCAGGTTTTCGGCAGGGGATTGAATGCAAGCTGCTGGGCGATTTCAACGTCTCCAACTGCCTGGCTGCCATTGCGGCTACGGTCATCGGGTTGAATGTGGACCCGGCCGCGGCGGCCAACGGCATCCGCGGGCTGCAGGGTGTGCCGGGGCGCATGGAAGTTATTCACATGGGGCAGGCCTTCACCGCCATTGTGGATTTTGCCCATACGCCTAATGCCTTGCGCAGGGCTTTGCAATCTGTGCGCGAGTTGACGGGCGGGCGGGTGATTGCCGTGTTCGGCTCTGCCGGGCTGCGGGACCGCGCCAAACGGCGCCTGATGGCTGAAGTGGCTGTAGAATTGGCGGATTTGAGCATTCTGACGGCGGAAGACCCGCGCACCGAATCGCTGGATGAAATCCTGGCGGAGATGGCTGCTGCCGCTACGGCCTGCGGCGGTGTGGAAGGGAGAAATTTCTTGCGTATCCCGGATCGTGGGGAGGCCATCCGCCGGGCCGTGGCACTGGCTCAACCGGGTGACCTGGTGGTGGCTTGCGGCAAAGGTCATGAGCAATCCATGTGCTTTGGCACGGTTGAATACGCCTGGGATGACCGCATTGCCATGAAGGCGGCCCTGGCGGAGCATTTGGGGATAGAAGGCCCGAAGATGGGGAAACTACCCACAGGGAAGGCAAGCGCTTAAGCGGGGGGCGTGGCACCGGCTGGATTGCAGGTTATGCCAGTTCTCAACTTGGAAAAAGACAACTAAAAAACCGGGTCGGAATTTTCCGGCCCGGTTTATAACGATCAGGTGATTCGGTTTAGCGCCGGCGATCGCGATCGCCACCGCCGCGGTTGAACCCACCGCTGGAGCGCCCGCCGCCGCCGGGTCGTCCGCCGCCGGGGCGTCCACCACTGCTGGGCCGGGTATTCTTGCGGTCGCGTTCCAGGGCTTCTTCCACCGTCCAACCATCCAGTACGGCCTGGCGGGAGAGGCGGATCTTGCCATTTTCATCAATGGCTGTCACCATGACGGTGATTTCATCACCCATGGAAACAACATCTTCCACTTTGTTCACCCGCTCGGAATCGAGCTGGGAAATGTGAACCATGCCATCAATATTCGGCAGGATTTCGACGAAGGCGCCGAAATCGGCAATCCGCACCACTTTGCCGGTGTAAATCCGGCCCACCTGGGCAGATTCGGTGAGGGCTTCAATGCGCTCACGCGCGGCGGCCTCTGCGATGCCATCCGTGGCGGCGATGAAGACCCGGCCATCGTCTTCGATGTCAATCTTGACACCGGTTTCTTCCTGCAGCGCCCGGATGATCTTTCCGCCGGGTCCGATGACCGCACCGATTTTGACAACTGGGATCTGGATGATGGTGATGCGCGGGGCGTGCGGCTTAAGGGTGGTGTTGGGCACCGGGATAACCGCCAGCATTTTATCCAGGATTTCCAGCCGGCCCGTGCGCGCTTGTTCCAGGGCTTCGGCCATGATCTGACCGGTGATGCCTTTAATTTTGATGTCCATCTGCAGGGCGGTAATGCCGCGGGTGGTGCCAGCGACCTTGAAATCCATGTCGCCGTAGTGGTCTTCTGCACCCTGGATATCGGTCAGGACGACATAGCGGCCTGCTTCAGCGATGAGGCCCATGGCCACACCGGCCACCGGGGCTTTAATCGGCACACCGGTATCCATGAGGGCCAGGGTGGAACCGCAGACCGAACCCATGGAG
>CALESS010000375.1 GCA_937907495.1 uncultured Anaerolineaceae bacterium | reverse complement strand
GAGGATGCCATCGTATCCAGTTTGCATGATGGCGAAGGCAAAAGTGCCGCCGCAATTCGAGTCCCCCCAGCCGCCGGTGAGCGGAGATTTACCCACGGCCATCCAGCGCCCGGTGAACAGGCTGCCAGAGCCGGTGAGCAAGCCGGACATGAAGCCGAGGATGTTCTCCGGCCCCAGGGGGTCTGCCCCGGGGGGGATTTCGCGGTAGAGCAAGGCTGCCCCCAGGCCGATGCCAGCCAGGTATTTGTGATAGATGGAGTCGGGGATTACCTCTTCACTGAAAGTATCGCTGGATAAATCTACCCACAGCACTTTGCCGGTGTATGCCTTCAAGTTCGAATCTCCCATGTGCGATGGTTTCACAATGCCGGTTTTGCTGGCTGCCTCATAATCATAACCCCAAACAGGATGAGATGGTAGGGGGCGGGCGGAGAAAAAGCCTTGCCAGGGTGGGAACGATTCACCGCCCGCACCCGGCCTGACCGACGGGGGAAATTAAAAGGGGCGGCCGTTAAGCCGCCCCTGTAAGGCGCGAGGAAAAACGATTTAGGGAGCTTTCACCAGGTGGAGCGCAATTTGATCCCCGGCGGTGCGCAGTTCCAGGCTGTTGCCTTCCAGGCGGAAGGTGGCAGCCGAGGCCAGGGCGGCCAGGAACTGATCTTCCTGATCCATGATGCCCTCGGGATCCGAGCAGTACATCTCGGTGCGGCCCAACTCGCTGATGGTGATGGCGGCGCCGGTGGTTTCGTAGGAGCCAAAGTAGCTGTTGCAGCCGGCATTGCCGTTCAGCTTGCCTTCCGCATCAAAGCGGAGGCTAAGCTCCGTACCGAGGATGGGGCTGACCACGGCTTCGTTGCCGTTGTTGAAGCCCGTTACCAGCCAGTTGGTCCCCGCCAGGTCCTGCTTCTGCAGGTCGAAGACGGCCAGGGTTTTACCAGCTTCATCTTGCAGCACCAGTTGTCCGCCCTGGAGATTGGCCTGGGTGGCCGCAAGCAGGGCTGCGGTGTAGTTGGAGGCCTGCTGCATGATCTCATCCGGGCAGGCCATCATGGTGGAGACAAGGTCTTTGCCCACGGAAAACTTGTTACCATCCAGGGTGTAGGTGCCGCCATAGCGGTTGCAGCTATCGCTGCCGCCCAGCTGACCATCTTTGAAGGTGAGGGTGGCAAGCGGGTCCGTCAGCACGGGTTGACCGTTTAATTCAACGAGGATCCAACTGGTATTATCCAGTGTAAGGGGCGTGGCCGGGGCAGCACAGGCAGCCAGTGCCAGGCTGGCGACCAACCCTAAAACGACAAATGTACTCAATCTCATCAGACTTCTCCTTTTTTTGTTGCAACTATAACCTAGACGATGCCGGGGTGAAAAAAGTTCCTTCTAGGCGGGGTTGAGTGTGGTAATATTGTCCATTCCTCCGGATTCAACGAGATTCAGATGACAAGAAAACGCCAATTTCTCAAAGGTGTCAAAGATATCCTGCCGATCTTGATCGGTGTGGCACCCTTTGGCATGATCTATGGCGTGCTGGCCATCCAGGCCGGGCTGGCTCCGGATGCTGCCCAGGCCATGTCTGCAATTGTGTTTGCAGGCTCCTCGCAGTTTATGATTGTGCAGCTACTGGCCAGCGGAACCCCCTGGCTGGTGATCGTTTTGACGGCTTTTGTCATCAATCTGCGCCATGCCCTGTATAGCGCCTCGGTAGCGCCGCACATCCGGCATCTGCCGCCGCCCTGGAAAGGCCTGCTGGCTTATGTGCTGGTGGATGAAGCCTATGCGGTTGGAATTATCCACTTTGACCGGGAAGGAAACCGCGGATTTCAGCATTGGTATTTGTTGGGGGCGGGGGCAGCGTTGTGGACCTGCTGGCAAGGCTGCACGGCGCTGGGCATCTTTTTGGGGACGCAAATCCCTGCCGAGTGGTCGCTGGATTTCACCCTGGCGTTGACTTTCATTGCCCTGGTAATCCCCACGCTCAAAGACCGGCCAATGGTGCTGGCGGCGGCGAGTGCGGCGCTGACGGCGGTGGCTGCTTACCAATTACCCTATAAAATGGGGCTGATCCTGGCGGCATTGGTGGGAATTGGGATGGGGTTGTGGAGTGAGAGAAAATGGCAGAAACCTGGTTAATCATCCTGCTGGGTGGGCTGTTGACCTACGGCATCCGGCTGTCGTTCATCGCCCTGGCCGGGCGCTGGCAGCCGCCGCAGTTGTTTCAGCGCGCCCTGCGGTATGTGCCGCCAGCCGTCTTGAGCGCCATCATCCTGCCGGAGATGTTGGTGCGGGATGGGCAGATCTTCCTCTCGCCGCTCAACCCCCGCCTGCTGGCCGGCCTGCTGGCGATGCTGGTTGCCTGGCGTACCCGCAGCACGACCCTGACGATTGTTGTGGGGATGCTGGGGTTGATTTTGATGCAATCTTTCTTCTGATCTCCGGGTGAAAGGGGTGAGGTTCGGGACTACCCCTGCTGGGTTCCCGCCAGGATGAAATCCATCCCGGCCCAAAATTAACCATTTCAGAGCGGTGTATAATTATCACTGGAAATAGACAACCCACAATTCCTGATCTATCTCAATCCAACCGATGGGAGAACCTGATGCTAAAGCAATTGCAGGAACAGATTGAACGCTTAAAGAAAGCCGGCGTCACCTATGTGGATGCACGCTGGTACCCGCTGGAGGAAACCAACCAGTTGGTGATGTGGAATGGCAACTTGAAGGGGGCGACCTCGTCCCGCGAGAGCGGGGTGGGGGTGCGGGTGCTTTATAAGGGCGCCTGGGGTTTCTCTGCTTCTTCCGATTTAACCAACCTAACAGCCATCTTTGACAAGGCACTGGATAATGCGCGGGTGGCCGCCGAGCGGGTCACATTCCCCATCCGCCTGGCTGAAAAGCACGCCA
>CALESS010000374.1 GCA_937907495.1 uncultured Anaerolineaceae bacterium | reverse complement strand
TAGCCTAACTTCTCATAAAGTCCGCGGGCGGCAGTATTGAAGCCATACACATTCAACATCAAACTGTCAGCGCCATTCTCCAATGCCCACTCCTCCGCGCTCAACATCAACATTTCCCCCAGCCCATGCTGACGCAGGTGGGCGTGGACGTACAGGCTTTCCACCGCCACATACTTGCGCGGCCGCATCACCGGCACTTCCCCGGTATCGCGCAAATACAGCAGGATAAAGCCCGCCGGTTGACCGTCCCACTCGGCGATGAAGAGGGCGGAGTTGGGATCGGCAATCAGCCCGGAGAAATAATCCCGCCGGTGGATGGGCCCGCTGGTAGATTGGAAGATGCCCGGATATTCCACGGCATGCAGTTCGTTCAGCAGGGCGAACAGGGTTTCGAACACCTCGTAATCTTTGTCATCGGCGGGGCGGATGGTGATATTCATAGGTTATTCCATAAAAAATTATAGCATCAAATCCCCGGGGAGCGAACGCCTTCAACCCGGATCACACGTATAGGTTATGCGCCATCACCGGGGAGGGAGGGGTGCGAAACGCACTCTCGGCGAACAATGGGAAAACATTTGAGCTTTTCTCTGTATTCTCTGCCGCCTTGTTGTTCACAAGGCTTCTCCGCGCCCCCCCGGTTCTGCAGCCCTGTGCGGTGAACAGTTTACGAAGCGTACTGGTCCGCTGAAAGGCGGGCCCAGGTTTCCATGCGGTCTTCCAGCTTCTTGTGCAGCAAGGTATATTCATGCCCGAGCTTCTGCACCAACCCCAGGTCACGGGTGGGGGTTTCCAACTGGCGGGTGAGAGCCGCCAGTTGCTGCTCCAGTTCGGTGATCTCCGCCTCGAGCGCTTCCAACTTTTTCTGGCGCCGTCGCAGTTGATCTTTGCTCGGGCCGGAAGGGCGGATCGGGCGGGCAGCCTGTTCCTGCGGGCGGTTGGTCAGCGCAGCCAGGGCGGCTCTCTCTGCCTCGTACTGGCGGAATTCCTTGTACTGGCTGTAGTTGCCATCAAAGACCTTCAGCCTGCCGGAATCTGGCATCACCTCCCAGATCTGGGTCGCCAGGGCGTCAATCAGGTAGCGGTCATGGCTCACCAGCAGAATGGTGCCTTTGAAGTTATCCAGAATGGATTGCAACACCTCCTGTGATGGCAGATCGAGGTGGTTGGTCGGTTCATCCAGCAGCAACAGGTTGGCCCCGCGCAGCGCCAGCAGCGATAGTGCCAAGCGGCTGCGCTCCCCGCCGGAGAGGGTTTCCACCTTGTGAAAGACCTCATCCCCGGTGAAGAGGAATTTCGCCAGGTAATCGCGAATGGCGCCGGGCAGCAAGTTGGGGGCGGCGTGTTCGATCTCCTCCATCAACGTCCAATCCGGGTGCAAGCCTTCGTGCGTCTGGGCAAAGTAGCCGATCTGCAGGGAGGCGCCCATCACCACTTCGCCTTCATACGGCGGGATCTGCTCCAGCAAGGTCTTGAGGAAGGTGGTTTTGCCCGCCCCATTCGGCCCGATGACCGCAGCACACTCGCCGCGGGTGAGGGTCAGGTCAGGCGCATTGAAGAGCGGCCGGCCTTCATCGGCATAGCCCACGCTCAGGCCGCGGGTGCGGATCACCAGGTCGCCGGAACGGCTGGCGGGTTCCAGGCGCAAGTGCAAGCGCTGGGCGTTGATGTGCGGCGGGGTCAGGCGTGCCTCTTCCAGCATCCGTTCCAGGCGCTTTTGGCGGCCCTGCGCCTGGCGGGTGTTTTGCCCGGCCATGTTGCGCCGGATGTATTCCTCTTCCTTCTGGATGAAAGCCTGCTGGGCTTCGTATTCCTCCAACCGGCGGGCGTAACGCTCTTCCCGCTGCTGCAGAAAGGCGCTGTAATTTCCGTGATACAGCTCCAGCGAGGGCGTCATCTCCCAGATGGTATTGGTCACCCGGTCCAAGAAGTAGCGGTCGTGGGAGACGATCAATACCGCCCCCGGCCAATCGGCCAGGAAATCTTCCAGCCATTCAATGGCGGCGATATCCAGGTGGTTTGTTGGCTCATCCATCAACAGCACATCCGGCTCCGAAAGCAACAGCCTGGCCAGCAGGACCCGCGTCCGCTGGCCGCCGGAAAGCTGGCTCATTGGCCGCTGCTCATCAGCAGCTGTGAAGCCCAGACCGGTCAGCGTCTGGCGGATGCGGAGTTCATAGGTGTAACCGCCCTGGTGGTCAAACTGAATTTGCAGCTTGCCATAGGCAGCGAGGGCTTCCTCCGCCCGGGATGGGTCGGCCATGGCATGCTCGAGGGCTGCCATTTCGGTCTGCAGGGCGCGCAGCCCGGCGAAGGGTTTGACCACTTCATCCCACAAGGTGCCCTCGGATTCAAAGAAGGCTTCCTGCGGCAGATAGCCGAGGCAAAGGTTGCGGGCGCGTTGAACTTCCCCCTCGGAGGGTTCTTCCAGCCCGATCAAGATGCGCAGCAGGGTGGTTTTACCCACGCCGTTTGGCCCCACCAGGCCAATCCGGGCGCGGTGCGGAATGCTGAGCGAGATATTGCTGAAGATATCAACCGGGCCAAAAGATTTGCCCAGTTCGGTGGCGGTAATCAGGGACATTGCATACTCCGGGTTCTCATGGCATCCGAATTTTACCAGAGAAAGGCTTGCCTGAAGCTGTTTGGGAAGGCTTGATCGGGCCGGGGGGAGAATCAATCCTCCCACGGGGGTCGCAGCCCGCGGGAGGAAAGAGGTGGGGCACTGCATTTTGTCCTGCAAGGGAATAGGTTGCAATAACTGTGCCAGGGCTCAACTTAAAAGCTCCAGGCAGGTGCGCCTGCCTGGAGGTAAATGGTTTAGGCTGAAAGCATAGCGGTTGGAGAGGGGAAGCGGCTTATAAATCCTGGTCGAAATTATCCGGCAGCATCGGGCGCGGCTCTAGCAGCATGGTGGTCATCTTGTGGGCGGGCTGCGGGCGGGAGAAGATGTAGCCTTGCACTTCATCACAGCCGCGGGCAGAAAGGAAGTTCAACTGCTGTTCTGTTTCCACCCCCTCGGCGATGGTGCTCAAGCCCAAAATATGCGCCATGGCGATGATGGCCGTGGTGATGGCTGCATCATCCGGATCGCTGATGATATCCTGAATAAATGAGCGGTCAATCTTGATCGAACTGACCGGGAAGCGCTTCAGGTAACCCAGGGAAGAATAGCTGGTGCCAAAATCGTCAATCACGATCTTGACGCCCATGTTCTTCAACTCGCGCAGCGTGACCACGGTCTGCTCCAGGTCTTGCATGGCAGCCGTTTCCGTGATCTCCAGTTGCAGCAGAGAGGCAGGCAGGCCGGTTTCAATCAGAATTTTATATACCAGCTTGGCAAAGTGCGGATCCCGCAACTGATAGGCGGAAAGGTTAACCGCCACCTGGATGCCGCGGATGCCCTGGTCTGACCAGGAGCGTGCCTGGTTACAGGCAGTGCGCAGCGCCCATTCGCCCAGGGGGGCAATCAGCCCGGTTTCTTCTGCCAGGGCAATGAATTCGCCCGGCAGAATGGTGCCGCGCACCGGGTGCTGCCAGCGCAGCAGGGCTTCCACCGCAATCACCCGCCCGCTGTTCATCGAAATCACCGGCTGATAATAATTTTCAAACTCCTGCCGCTCCAACGCCCGCCGCAGCTCGGCTTCCAGTTGGAAGAGCGCCAACGAGCGCGAGTGCATCTCCGTATCAAACACTTGGAAGCGCGCCCGCCCGGCGGATTTGGCCCGGTAAAGGGCGGTATCTGAATCCCGCAGCAGGTCTTCGGCGCGGGTATAAAGCTGGTTGGAAATGGTGATGCCCATGGAGGCGGTGATGAACACATCCTGGCTTTGCAGGGAGAAGGGCAGGGCCAGGTCTTTCAAGATTCGTTCCGCCACCCGGATGGCATCCTGCGGCTCGGTGAGGTCATCCAGCAGCACGGCAAACTCATCCCCGCCCAGGCGGGCCACCAGGTCGCCCAGCCGCAGGCAGCTTTCCAGGCGGCGGGCGGTGATGATAAGCAATTGGTCACCGGCGGCGTGCCCCAGGCTCTCGTTGATGACTTTGAAGCGGTCCAGGTCAATTAACAGCACGGCGGCCTGGTATTCTGCGTGGCGCCGGCTGCGTTCCACCAGCCGCCCCAGTTGATCCACAAAGTAGGCCCGGTTGGGCAGGTGGGTCAGAGGGTCGTGCATGGCGTCATGCCGCAGGCGGTCTTCGATCCCCTTGCGGGCGGTGATATCGGTCATGGAGCCGGCAATGCGGGTCGGTTTATTTCCGCCCTCGCTGATGGCTACGCCGCGGGTTTGCACCCAGCGGTAGGCGCTATCCCGGTGCAGAATGCGGTATTCACATTCCAATTGCGGGGTTTCACCGCGCAGGTGGGCATCAATTTCAGAGCGCACCCGGTCCATATCCTGGGGGTGAATGCGGCTGAACCAGGCTTGCGGGGTGTCAATCGGGTAGGATTCGGCTTCGCCCAGGATGGCTTTCCAGCGGGTGGAGACATGGAGTTTGTTGTTGCGTAAGTCCCAATCCCAGATGCCATCCTTGGCGCCAGCCACTGCCAGGGCGTACCGTTCTTCGCTTTCCACCCGCCCGGTTTCGGCTCGTTTGCGCTCGGTGATATCCACCAGCATCAACATTGCCGCGGCATGTCCTTCAAACTCCACCTTCGTACAGGTCAATTGCAGCCAGATAAGCTGGTCGTCAAAGGTCAGCGCCTGGTAATCTGCCACGCTGCGTTCATCGTTGCGGGCGTTCAGCACCTGCTGGCGCGCCCGCGCCCGGTCTTCTTCTACAATCCGTTCAATGATGCAGATGGTGCCGGTGGCGGAAGGAATTGCCAGACAGTGGCAGATATTGACCACTGCCGGGTTGGAAAAGATCACCGCTTCCTGCTCGAGGTCGAAGATGATGATCCCTTCTTGCAGGTTTTCCACCAGGCTGCGGTAGCGCAATTCCGAATTGGAAAGGTCCGCCGTGCGGCTGGCAACCGTGGTTTCCAGTTCGCTCACTTGTTTTTGGGTGCTGCGTTGCTGCCCCAGGATGAACAGGAAAATTGAAATGAGTAACAGGCTGATGGCGCTGGCCCCCAGGAGGTTGTTAAAAAATTCCCGCTGTTGGCCCGCAGAAGCCAGGATTTCGCGGCGAGGGGTGGAAATGCCAATCGTCCAGGCTTCATCCCGCAATTGCACGGTTGTCCAGGCGGCGTATTCCTGCCCGCTCTCTTCCGACCAGATGTACCAGCCCGTGCCTTCGCCCTGGTTTTCCACCGCCGCAATTAAATCGTTGTAGTGGGCTGCCCCCCTGGCAGCCTGGAGTTCAAAAATCTGTTGGATGCTCTTGCCCTGGTAGCTTGCGGGGAAATCGGATCGTTCGTTAAAAACCACCTGCTGGCGGTTGTAAACCCAGGCCTGCCCGCCGTTCATCACCCGGATGGGGGCGATAAATTGATTGAGGGCTTCCTGCTTGGCCTGTGCCACGCTGATGTGGTTTTCCGTCAGGCGGTATTCCAGCCAGGATTGGGTGGCGCGCGCCGCACTTTGCACCACCTGGAGCTGTAATTCATTCCAGGTGCGCAGCGTGCTCTGCACCCGCTGTTCACGGTAAAGGAACACGCTGACCCAGAGGGCCAGGATGGTAAAAACAAAGAGTGTGCCTGCCAGAACCATTGACCGGCTGATTTTTTCTCGAACCATGCTCCCCTGCTCCTCAGTGCTAAGTAGTCGGCAGTGTCTGGGAGTGATGATGTGAGGGCACAAAATCACTTTCTGCACCCCCTTAATCGGAAGGTGCTTCGCCAGCAGTGCAGTTGCTTACACAGGTTACAAGATTCGTGCGAGCCACTGAACCGCCATTTCCGGTTGGGTTGTTAAAGCTGCCGGGGGGCAGCGAATTCCAAGAATTAGAGCTGATCTTCTGCCAGCGGGAAGACCACCGTGAAGGTGCTGCCCTGCCCGGGGTTGGAATCAACCCAAATGCGGCCCTGGTGATTTTCCACAATGGATTTGACGATCGCCAGCCCAAGGCCGGTGCCGGGTTGATCCATGTTGACGTTGGAAGCCCGGAAGAACTTATCGAAGATGTAGGGCATATCCGTAGCTGGAATGCCGATGCCGCTATCGGTCACCTGGAAAATTACCTGGTTATGCTCCACGCCGCAGCGAATGCGAACGTTGCCCGAGACGGGGGTGTATTTGATGGCGTTATCAATCAGGTTATCCACCACCGAACGGATTTGAACCGGATTGGCAAAAATCAGCGGAAAATCACTCGATAAATCCAGGGCGACGGTGAGGTTCTTCTCCATCGTGCGCCGGGAGAGGTTATCCACCGCAAAGCGGATCAACTGGTCCAGCGCCACCCGTTCCTTGCGGCTGTCAAAACCGGCCTCAATCCGACCCAGGTTCAGCAGGTCATCCACCAGGCTGGTGATGTTATGCACGGAAATCTGCACCCGGTGCAGGAATTCACGCTGCATTTCGCTCAGCGGGCCGATGCGTTCAATTAATTCGGCATAACCGAGGATGGCGGTCAGCGGAGAACGCAGGTCGTGGGAGACGGTGCTGACGAAATCGTTCTTGATGTGATCCAGCTTCTTCAGGTAGGTGATATCATGCAGGGTGATGGCGCGCCCGACGCCGGGGATGGAGGCAATGCGGGCGCTGAAAACCCGCCCATCCTCCAGGCTGACTTCCACCCGGTTGGCAAGGCGCCCGGTGTTGGAATCCAGCAGCTCTTTCAATTCGGGCTGGGCAAAGAACTTCACAAACGGCTGCCCGATGACGCCATTCGGCGGCAGGTTGAAGGCCATCTGCGCCACCTGGTTTACCAGCACCAGGCGCATGTCCTTATCCACCACCACCACGCCATCCTGGATATGGGCGATAACCGTTTCCAGCTTCTGCCGCTCCTGGATGGAGTAAACATACAGGCGGGCATTTTCAATGGCCAGCACGGCATATTCCGCCAGGGTGGAAAGCACCTTCACATCCCGTTCTTTGAAGGGGGTGTTCTGGCGCCGGTTATCCACGCCCAGCACGCCGATGCTGCGGTCCTTCACTTGCAGCGGTACATACACCAGGGAATGCACCAGGTAAGAGGTCTTGATTTTTTGCGGGGTTTGCTCATCCACCAGCACCGGCTGCCCGGTGCGGATGGCCGTACCGGCCAGGGTATCGGAGACCGGCAGGCGGAAGGTGCGCACAAAATCTTCCTGGAAGTTGCGAGCCGCCCGCATATACAACTCGCCGCTCTTTTCGTCAATCAGCAGCATGCTGCCTTCTTCAGCCCGCGTCAGCTTGACGGCGGATTCAACCACCGCTGCCAGCACGCCATCCAGGTCCAGTTGGGCTGCAATCTGCCGCCCGAGCTGGGCCAGGGCGGTCATCTCATCCACCTGGCTTTGCAGGCTGCTGGTCATGCGCTTGGTTTCCTGGAGATTCCAATCCCGGCGGCGGCGGGTGCGTTCCAGGCTGACGTTAATGGCGTTCAAAATGTCTTCACCGCGCAGGGGCAGGCATAAATAATCGTTAATTCCAATCCGCATGGCTTTTTTGAGCGTATCCGGGTTCTCGGAATAAACGAACATGACGATGGCCATGGTGGGAATCTGGCGCAGCACCTCGGCGGCAAAATCCACCCCGCTGCCATCGGTCAATTGCTCCGCAATTACGATCAGGCTGGGGGTGTTGCTGGAGAGGACGTTGCGCGCGCTGGCACAATCGGGTGCGGAGAGGATGTTGGCATTGGTGGCGCGCAGCACCCGCTCCAACAGCAGGCTGATCTGGGCGTCGGATACAACAATCAGGATGGATTCGTTTGAAGAAGAGGGCATTCTCAACCTTCCTGATGGGCCAAAATGGGTAGCGTGAAATAGAAACGGCTGCCCTGATTGGGCGTGGATTCGACCCAGATTTTCCCATGGAAGCGCAGGATAATTTCGCGAGCCAGGCTTAACCGGATGCCCAACCCGCCGAAGCGTAATTTCTGATTCTTTTCCGGCTCAAAGCCGGGTTCAAAAACGCGTGCTGCCTGTTGGGCAGACATTCCCCGCCCGCTATCGCTGACACACACCATGCCAAAATGATCCGGGGTCTGTTCCAGATGCACCCAGATCCGCCCGCCGACGCTGCTGTTGCGGATGGCGTTACTGATGAAGGCATCCAGCACCTGGGCCACCTGGGCCGGGTGTCCGGCAGCCAGGATGATTTCCTGCGGCAGATCGGTGGAAAGCGTCAGGTTATGGGATTGGGCAATCGGCAGGAAGCGGCTGGCCGCCTGCCGCACCAGCCCGTTGAGGTTGGTGGAGCTGGCAGAGGCGTTCAATTGCCCGGGGGTGAGCGGGTGAATGGCGCCGCTGACCGCCGCTATATGTTTCAGTTGCTCCTGCACGGTGGTTAACAACTGGCGCTGCCCGGAATTCCAGCGGGCGCTTGGGTCTTGTGCCAGTTTCTCCAGGGCTTCCACCCCCAGGGTGGCGGGTTTTTGCAGCTCATTCTTCACATTTTGCAGGATCTCGTTATCCACCCGCTCTCCCATCTGGGAGTTTTCGGCCAGCACTTGCAGCGAGCGGGCGCGCTCTTCCACCGTGCGGAAGAGGCGGGCGTTCATCAGCGAGATGGAGGCGTAATCCGCCACGGCTTCCAGCAGGTTTTGCTCGCTCTGGTTAAAGGCTGCCGCCGATTTGCGCATCATCACCAGCAGACCGATGATCTGCTTTTGCACCCGGGTGGGTACGATGAGGGCGGATTGCCCCAGCGAGGAGATTTTGAAGCGTTTGAGGGGGTCGCCGAAGATGGAGAGCGACTCTCCGGACATGGCTACCAGCGAGCTGATGCCATCATCCCAGGGCTGGTTGAGCCGGTTGGAGAGGGAGGGCGGCAGACCCTTTTGGGCTGCCAGGGTGAAGTACTTTTGACTGTCATCCCGCAGCAGGAACCAGCCAAAATCCGCCCGGGTCATTTGCAGGCCGCCTTCCAGGATTTTCTCGAACAGCAGGTTTTGATCGGTAATGGAGATGACGGCTTTGCCGATGGCAAAAATGGCTGTCAACTCGCGCACCCGGGCTTGCAATTCCTGGTTGGCCTGGTGAAGCTGACCGGCCAGCTTTTCCCGCTCGTGGCGTTCGTGCACCTGGCGCAGCACCCGCTCCACCGCATTGATGATCTCTGGCTCGCGTGCCGGCCAGATCAGGTAATCCACTGCGCCCAGCCGAAACGCCTGGATGACGTCGCTTTCCATCCCCTTGCCGGTCATCACAATCACCGGGATGGTGATTTGCTGGGCAGCCAGCGCCACGAGCAGGTCTTTTCCGCTCAGGCCGGGCAGATTCAGGTTCGCCAGAACCAAATCGGGCGACATTTGAATGATCTTGGCAATGGCACTGTTGGCATCATTGACGATATAAGTCTGGTAACCGGCAGCTTGCAACGTCTGGCGGCCGATAATATCGGCGGTCATAGGATCATTCTCGATGATCAGAATGCGGTCACGGATGGTAGCCATCATCTAATAATGATAGCATGAATAAAGAAAAATGACTGAAACTGTAGGGAAGATGTAGAGTCGAACTGCCCGAAAAGCAAATTTTTTGGCAGGAAAAAGTAAAAAAAGAGGCCGGGGCGGCCAAATAACGGATTATTAAGATCGTTCAGAGAAGTTCCCCCGGGGGTTTATATCTTGCGCGGAAGGCGCATTTCGTATCAATGTACCCCGGAAGGGGTGCGTGTACCCTGGAAGGGATACGGAATCCCTGCTCAAGAAGTTCATCCCGCACCCCTTCCGGGGGTTGTGCCTGCTGCGGCTGGCCCGGGACGTAAGGACTGTACACATCCTTGTTCAGCCCTCGAATGCCCGCCGCCGGGCTATTTACGGCGTGGGGTTCTCCCAGTAGCTCACTTCATCCACCGAGACCACCAGGTTATCGGTCTCGCGGGCGTAGACAAACAGGCCAAAATTACCTTTATCGAACTGCGTATCTTTGGCTTCACCCATCAGTGTGCCGTTGACATACACCAGCAGGCGGCTGCCTACTGCCATCAGCCCCAGGCGGTTGGTCTGATCGGAGCCGGCCTTGATGGCCGGGCTGGCCGTGTATTCGATCAGGTTGGTCATTGTGCCTTTGGGCTTGGCTTCGCCATCCCACTTGCGCAGGAAATAACGCCCGTCGCAGGTCAGCCCCACCAGGTAACCCTGGTTGGGGGTGGTCGGCTCTGGCACGCGGGTGATGAAACCGTACTGGTCGCTGCCTGTGCAGGTGCCAACCTTGACCGTCATCTCCAGGTAAAAATCACCCAGTTTCGGCCAGCTAATCCGCCAGCCGTTGATCGGCTCCAGCCCGGTCAGCAGCAG
>CALESS010000373.1 GCA_937907495.1 uncultured Anaerolineaceae bacterium | reverse complement strand
CAGCACATTCCGGATTTTGAGCATGGAATCATCCATCTGGCTCCTCCTGCATGGGTTTCTTTCAGATGATTATATGGCAAAATAACGATTTGCGCTGGTGGTTGGCCGGCAGGTGGGGCTGAGCGGGCGACCCACCGGGTCGCCCTTACGCAAGGTGGGTAAGAGTCCCAGCTTTATGGGCCTGGTGCGTACAAAGGATGGGTGGATTCCGCAGATAATCTGGATTCTGACCCTGTCCAGCGATTACGCCACTTTTTCCTGAAAATGGTATCCAAACAGATCCGCGTCAAGCTAATATTAAAAAAGTCCCTGGGCGAACCTTATTCGGGCAGGTGGTTATTCGGGAAGATGATCCAGAAAATCTGCAAGATCCTGCTCGTCCTGCAAGCCTGGCGCGGCAAACAGGTCAAAGTGTTCCTCGTGCCAGATTTGCTCGCTTGGCGCCAGGTGCACCAGCGGGCTGAGGCTCTCCAGCTCAAAAAAGCGGTGGTCAATATACATCTCCATCGGGGAGTTGAAGTCCGGGTAGGTCGCTTCCATCTGGATGGTGACCGATTTTCGCACCAGCACGCCGTGATTCCAGTAAACACCCCAGCCGGAAGGGTGGTTGTAGCCGACCTTGCAGGCTGATTGGACAATCTCTGCCCGGATCATCAAGTATTTTTCCATCCAGTGTAAACGCCGATCGTCGAGGCGGGTATAAGGCCACAGAACCAGGCTGCGGTTCGGCAGGAAGCCGCCCGCATCCACCCGGTTGGCCGGTTGCGGAAAGGCTGCCATCCCCCCCAGGGAGAATTGCGTAATTCCCCACGCCGCCACCTGCAAGGTGCGCGGACCTTCATTGTGCAAGTGGTGCCGCAGTGTGAAGCTGGCCTGGTTCGGCTGGATATGGATTTCAATCGTTTTCCGCAGACCGCAGCGGTGGTCAACCGGCTGGCGCAGGCGGATGCCGCCGGGCAATTCTTCCGCCGTTATTTCGGCAGGTTCCGTTAGATAAGTGATCTCTTCGGTCTCCGGGGCCACCCAAAAGCGATGCCCGCCCAGGATGCGGTAAAACCCATGCGGCGTTTGCCAGCCGATATCGGGAAGCTCAGCAAACAGGTTGGGGCTGCCGAAGGCGGATAGCCGCACCAGGCGCAAGCCTCCCCGGGTCAGGTATTCAAGGCGCAGAAAATCATTTTCAACACTTCCAGTGGGGAGGCCGTAATAGTCCATCCGAGTTGCCTTTCCTGGCAGAAGAATGCGAGCGGGATGCTCAGCCTGTATATTTTACCGGAGATTCAAAAAGTTGAATGCGAGAAATGATGCTTTACCCGGCCATGATTTCCCAGCTCAACTGCGCTTGTGATCGCCATCCAGGGTGATCCACTGGACGGCGGTTCCGTGATCCGCGCTGAAATGAATCTCGTTTCCCCGGTTCAGTTCCAGTACCATCTCGCCAAAACGACCGGAGGACAGTCTCTCGGCGGGAACCACAAAGGCAGCCCGCACCCGGTATACTGAGAACCGTCCCAGGATGGCTCCCGCCAGCCCGCTGCGCAGATCAAAAAATTCCTCGGGGAGGTTCTCCATACCGATGAGGATGCTTTCGGTCTCATAACCTCCACAAAGGCCAATCAAATCCACGGCAGCCTGTTCACTTTTCAATAACCAACCCGGAAGGCATTGGATGTAAGGCCAGGCAGGGTGCGCGATCAGTTGATGGTTCAAGGTTATTCCTCCTCCTTCAGCAGGGTGGTGAGTGGGGAAGCGTTCAATCCCTTGCGGACCTTCGCCACCCAGTTCAATTCACAGGTATAGTGGTCGGCCAGGTTCTGTGCCGCCAATTGCTGCAAGGCTCGCTGGCCAGGGGTGAGATTGGTCTCGCTGAGGCTTCGCCGACTTTGCTCTTGTTCGAAGGCGATTGCCTGGGATAGCTCTTCGGCATAAGCATCCAGGATTTCAGCCAGTTTCCCGGCGGGCAGGGTATCTGCAAAAAGGAACTGGATGAGGAAATGGTTCTTCATCTCTGGCAGGGCGGGAGGGGTGGAAAGCCAATTCAACAATTCTGCTTTGCCACTGGATGTGAGGCGGTACACTTTACGGGCGGGGTAACCTCCCGGCTCCGAAATGTCGGATTCAACACAGCCCTCTGATTTGAGCTGGATGAGGGTTGTGTAAATCTGGTTATTGTTGCCCGACCAATGAAGGATGCTGGATGAGGAAATAGTTTTCTTCAAGTCATAACCGGTTTGAGGCTGCTGAAAAAGCAATCCGAGGATCGCCTGGCGAATGGTCATTGATTCACCTCCGATAGGATAGATGTACCATAGGTTAATAATAACATATATGATAAAATAATTCAATCCATTAAAATATACCCATCTTGTATGCGGGATTTGAAAACAACCGGATGGGTAAATAACCTCAGGAATATGTTAGCCAGAAGGGAAGAAAATATGAGAAAGCCCAAACCAGATTTGAACGATATATTTTCCCATTTGCGGGAAAAATTAAAAAAATACTCGCCGCCCTTGCAGACCCGCTTCGATGATGAGGGGCGCTTTGAATTATGGTCGGTGAAAGAGTTGGTGATTGAAGGGCGCAAGCGTAGAGATGTGTTTTTTGCCTCGCTGATTATCCAGAAAGGGTATGTCGGGTTTTATTTTATGCCGGTATATATTGAAGATGATAAGAAGAGGCTGTTTGACCCGGCACTGCTCAAACTACTCAAAGGGAAATCCTGCTTTCATATCCGGCAATTGGATGAAGGTTTGCTTCAGCAAGTGGAATCTGCCCTGGTGGTTGGGTTCCAGCTTTACCAGGAAAGAGGATGGGTGTAAATGGCAAAAGGGACGTTTGAAGATGAGCTGGATTTGGAAACCCGCAAGGTTTTTTCAAGCCTGAACACGCCCGCCCGCATCCAGGCCTTTCTGGATGAGATTCCTTACCGGCCGGAGGAGGAATATCTTTCTCCGCTCTCGGCCATCCGCGATGGGCGGGCGCACTGCTTCGATGGCGGGCTGCTCGGTGCACTGGCCCTGCGCCGGCTGGGATATCCTCCCGTGATTATTGACCTTCTGCCATGGAATGATGATGATCACGTCCTGGCGGTTTATAAGATCGGCCGTTTCTATGGGGCGGTCGCCAAATCCAATTATTCCGGTCTGCGTTTGCGTGAGGCGGTCTATCGCGATCCCCGCGAACTGGTGATGTCGTACTTTGAGCAGTTCTTCAACACCCTTGGTCAGAAGACGTTGCGCGGCTACACTCATCCCATCCGCTTGCTGCCTTACGACCGCTGGAACTGGGAGACGGATGACGCCGGCGCGTGGAAGGTTTACCAGCGAATGCTGGCTGCCCCCAAAGTGATGCTGCTCAGCGCGGAACAGATTTCCAGCCTGGCCCTGGCCGATGAGCGTTCGGTGCAGGCCGGTTTGCTCGGCAGCCGGGCAGAGGGGTTGTTTCAACCTCATTCATAATTCTGCATCCCCAAAAAATTCCCGGCTTCGTCTGAAAAGACCAAGCCGGGGAATGTTTTAAAGGGCATTACGGGTCGGGGGGCTGCCTGCCCTGGCTAGTCCCCGCCACCAACCCTGGTGATGGTTGGCAGCGGCGTCCGGGTCACCGTGGGCGTCACCGGCGTGGATGTGTTCGTGGGCAAAATAGGCGTCGGCGTCTGTGAAGGTGTCGGCGTGCGGGTGATGGTGGCCGTCGGCGTGCGGGTTGGGGTTAATGTCAAGGTGCGGGTGGCGGTTGCCGTCCAGGTGGCCGTTCGCGTATAGGTGGTGGTGGCAGTCGGTGTGCGCGACGGTGTCAGCGTCCAGGTGGGGGTTAAGGTACGGGAAGCCGTCGGTGTTGGGGTAAAGGTCTCGGTTGGTGTGCGCGTGGCCGTTGGTGTATACGTGCGGGTGGGGGTAAAGGTGCGTGAGGGCGTCCAGGTAATGGTCGGGGTGGGCGTCCGGGAGGGCGTTAATGTGCGGGTGGCCGTCTGCGTGGCTGTAAAGGTGAGCGAAGGAGTAAAGGAAGGCGTGGGGGTAAAGGTAGCCGAGGCTGTGAAGGTGCGCGAAGGCGTATAGCTGGCAGTCGGCGAACCTGTCGCGGTGCGGGTGAGTGTTTGGGTTGGGCTGACGGTCAACGTGCGGGTGCGGGTGGGCGTGCGGGTGCGTGTGGGTGTGCGCGAAGCCGTGGGGGTGCGGGTAATGGTCGCAGTTTCACTTGCCGTTTGGGTATAGGGCTGGGTGGGTGTACGGGTGTTGGTGGCCGTTTGGGTGATGGTAGCCGTGTAGGTGATGGTTGGCGTATTGGAAGGCGTGGGCGTATCGGTCTGGGTAGGCGTATAGGATGGGGTCGGTGTATCGGAAGGGGTGGCGGTATTGGTGGGCGTAAAAGTCCAGATAGGAGCCTGACCAATGGCGCCGGTCAGACCGGTGACCCGGGAGGTGCGGAATTTCTCGACGATGCCTTCGCGCTCGGAGTTGATGCGCAGTGTCTGCCACCAGCTGGACATGCTGGGGGTGATCAGTGGGTGGCGGTAGGTGAGAACAACCTTCACCCGGTTGCCCGGGCCGCCGGCATCATCCACATACTGGGTAATGCCACTTTGAACCCATGCACCACCCAAAACGGAGCCTACAGCTCGTTCACAATAGGTGGGGTAAACGTAATTATTCAGATGGTCAGGATCATTAGGGGTGTAATAAACCTGGTTGGTATCGAATTGGAAGCGGAAATAGGTGCCCGGAGAGGCTGGATTCTCTTCCACCCGGTTGGAGCAAATGGTGACATTGAAATAACCCGGTTCACTGGGGTTGCCCCGGAACTCCTGGGCGAAGTCAGAGGTTAAATAGGCATTTGTCAGGTAATCGAGATAATTTCCTGAAACATCCAGGTTGGGGTCGAGTGCCACCCCTGTGGCTCCGGAGATCGCCACATCGCGAATGGAGGGAAGCCGTGCCCAGTCCTGCAGATCAGCGGTGTCATCCTCCCAGGTGTTTTTGTAAGCCGGGATGTTGGGAACTTTGCAATCCACCACGCCATCTGCCAGGTCTTCTGCCGCCAATCCCAGCGCAGCGCCTGCGTCCGCACAGTACGCCGGGTTGTAGTTACCGGTAATGGCATAGCGCACACCGAACCGGGCTCCGTTTTCCAATGCCAGCCAGGCCTGCAAAAAGCGTCCGAATTCAATGACGCCAAACATAATCAAGAGCAAAACCGGCAAGGCCAGGGCAAACTCCACCATACCCTGGGCAGGCTGCCTCAGCTTTTTACCTGATGGGAAGAAACGGAATTTTGGGCGCAGGATCATTTTATTTTCCTCACTGTGAGGGATTACTCCGATAACTTGGTATAAATTCGAGAAGCGATGTCATCAAAAATACGTCTCAGGTCGTTCTGAGTGGCAAAATAGTACTGCCCACAGGCCTGGTTGCCTGCGGTAAAGCGGCAAGGGTCCGGTGAATCACGGTTGGGATCGTCACCCACCCAGGCAATGTAGCGTAAGAGCTGTTCTCCAGAGCCACCGGAGGCAACATTCAGCCCCACGGTATAAACCGCCACTTCATTTTCCTTCACCGTGGAATCGGCGATGTCTTGGGCGTAATCCACCACGCTGTAAAGTTTCACATCGTCCGGGTCGCTCTCCACCCAGATCTTGGTTGAATCGGAGGGGCAATCCGCCAGGTGACGGTACTCATTGGAAGGATCGTCGGCCGCATCCACATACAGGCAATAGCGCGGGGTAAATTCCGAGTCTTTACACCAATCCGGACCCAGCCACCAGCCCTCGCCGAGTTCGGCGCTGCAGAAGCCATTGGTAAAGTAGGGATGCAAACCTCCGCCCGTATCCGGGGTATCTCCGATGCTGTAGGTTGTATCTGGCCCGGCGGTATCGCTGAGGTTGGCATCACCATCGGAGAGCAAAACGATCACCCACACTGCGCCCGGCCGGCCCCAGCGCTTCAATTCGTTGGAGGCCATCCGCAGGCCGCAGCCGGTGCAGGTGGAGAGGGGAGAAATGGAAGGGTAGGTATCAATGGTCGGATAATTCGGGTTGTAATAAGCCATGTATGAATCAAAGTAGGCCTGGATTTCATCCGTATCATTTTGGGAGTATTCGCCATCGCCATCCCAGTCATACGAATCCAGTTTGTTATCATCATCACAGGGCACGCCGCCCCAGCTATGGGGGTCGGTGGGGGAGCCGGGGATATCTTTGGCCGGGTCATTGGTAGGATTGTAATCCCACCAGCGGTCCAGCATCACGTTCAGATATTCGGTTTCGGTCATAGCATCCGGGTCCGGGCAGGTATAACCCAGAACACTGGGGTCGTCATAATCCTGACCGTCTCCATCCCGGTCTTCCGGGTTCACCGGGTTGAACAAAAACTCTCGGGATTTGAAATAACTTCCGCTGTCCTCATCGTAATCCCACTGATCCAGCCATTTGGGCCAGATGCGATACACATAGGGATCATCATGCAGCAGCACGTTGCTCCATAAAAGGTTGCGCGCCGCCGTCAGGTTATCCGTCAGGTCAAAGACCACCCGGGCCTGGGAATCAAAGGTGATGATGCTCACCCGGTCGTAACCGGCGTATAAAGTACTATCAATCAGTTGAGAGGCAGCATCCTTGGCGTTCCAGAGCGGCTGGCAGGCGCCTACACTGCTATTCCTGTTGACAGAAAGGGGATTGCAGGTATTGTTGGGGTTATAGCTTTGGGCAGGATTATAACTTGAGCTTAAATAACCCATGGATTCGGAGACATCCAGCACGATCACCAGGTCCACCGGTGCGGCTTCGGAAATGGAGAAGGAGGAGATATCCAGGGTGGAAAAGCCCAGTAAACCCAGGAAATAAAACGGGGATTTGACCGTGCCGCGCACCCAAACCAGCTTGCGTGGAGGTTCAGAAGTGGTGGGGCAGCGATCGTAAAACTCGGGGGAAAGGGAAGCCAGGCTGGCGTCGGTCACGCCATCGCCATCCTCATCACAGATATGCACTTGTAAATTGACCGTGCTCATGTCCACATATTGTAAGCGCAACACTTCTTCCGCCGAGGTGTACATGGTGGCGATGCTCTCGCCGCGCTTGAAGGTGTTGGCTGCAGAGATGGAAGCCGAGTCCACCGCACGTTTCAACTGACCGTAGGCAATATATAAAGAACCAGCATCCACTGCCAGCCCCACAAAAAAGAGTAGGACCAACGTGGTTACTGCAAATATTACCAACACCTGCCCGCGGGATGCTTTAGGGTGAGTATGGAGTGGGCGTGGGTTGGCCGGCTGGGAGGGACATGATCGTATAGGCATGAGTTTGAATTTTTTCAGGTATAAATTCCGTTATGAGTGGTATTCCCAATACCATGGTGTGACAATAATAGACTTCCACCGCGACATAGCCGCGGTTGGGTAAGGCAGCGCCGGATTCTAACAGGGATGCCACCCGGGCTGCGGTATAAAAAGGAACGGCGCGGACCGTCTCGCCTTCGCAATTGCGGGTCCAGTTGGCATTGCTGGCCCCATTATTATCATGATCAGATAATGCCCACGGCCCGGAGGAGGGATGCACTGCCGAGACGACCCCATCCCTCCGCACGGTAAAAACGGTGATCAAGACGTCATCGGTGGTGGGGTCTATTACGACATACGGGTTTAATCCACCGCAAAATGCCGGGTTGGCGCCGCAAGCCGGGGAGCCTTCAGGGGGCGCAAAGATACAGGCACTACTGTAATAAAAGTTGTAACTGGTGGGGTCGCTGCAATTCGGATAGGCTGAAAACGGCGCAAACGGATCGCGTACCGAAGCAAAGCGCGCCGATTCACGGGTGAGGTCAATGACATCCAGGTAGCGGCTCATGAAAACTGTAATTTCCACCAAACCCAGTAACATGATGAGAACCACGGGTAAGAGAATCGCTAATTCCAGAAACGATTGCCCTTGAGCAATTCGCTTTCTGGAAGAAGAAGGTCTACATATCCGAGGCCGGTTCATGAAAGCCATTTTTCACCAGTACATTGGTTGTCGGGAACATCCACAAGCGGATTTCAGCGAAAGTATAGCACTTGTTTTGGAATATCCCCTTACAAATACGATAGGATTTACCCTGTATCCTCCTCACAAATTGGTGAGCTCAATGTTTTTACAGGCACCGATAAAAGAAAAAAAGGGCGTGTTCGAGGCGGCCGACAAAGGC
>CALESS010000372.1 GCA_937907495.1 uncultured Anaerolineaceae bacterium | reverse complement strand
GGCGTCAAGGAAATCAACCCGGATGCCAAGGTGGTTGTCTCCTTCATCAATAGCTGGTACGATCCGGCTGCGGCCAAAGAAGCTGCCCTGGCCCAGATCGGTACCGGAGCAGATATCTTGTTTGCAGAGCGTTTTGGGGTAATCGAAGCCGCAGCCAGCAAGGGCTTGTTCGCCTTCGGCAATATGAGCGATCAGAACTCCCTGGCCCCGGAATACGTACTGAGCGGCCCCGTCTGGAATATGACCCCCACCGTGGAATATGTGCTGAAACAGATTCTCTCCAAGTCTTTCACCTCCCAAGATCTGAAAGATTTCAGCATGGTTGCCAAGGGCGGTGCTTCGCTGGCCCCCTTCAATGGCCTGGACTCCAAGATTCCCGCTGACCTGCTGGCGAAAGTCCAGGAGCGAGAGTCCCAGATTAAATCCGGCCTCTTCCGCGTGGATGTGGACGAAGCCGCGCCCTCCAACGAGTAAACTTTAGCCATCCAGATTCGTGCGGTGGTCTCCCACCGCACGAATCTTACCGGGTTTCATTGAGCCGCAGCATGGTAAGCTCATAACCTTTCGATTAATACATCCAACTGATCCATGAATTGTTGACTGGCTTTTTTGCAGGTCAAGAGAAATCATTTTTCGCATCACAATTAACGAGTTTTCCCTGGTGTTGTGACAGGTTTTATCTGGAGGGGTCGGCATACGCCGACTCGTTTATTGAACCACTTACTCTTTCTGGAAGGGATGGAACATACTCCCCGTGAATGTTATTGAAATGCGCGGCATCACCAAGCAATTTGGCAGCCTGGTCGCAAATGACCGGGTAGATTTTGACTTGCAACGTGGAGAAGTTCACGCATTACTGGGGGAAAATGGCGCTGGAAAAACCACCCTGATGCGGATCTTGTTCGGCCTTTACAAAGCGGATGCTGGAACGATCTGTGTCAACGACCATCCAGTAGATATTCATTCTCCACAGGTTGCCATTGAAAATGGGATTGGCATGGTTACCCAGCATTTTTCGCTGGTGCCGCCCTTCAGCGTCGCAGAAAACGTGGCTCTCGGGTATTCCCGGCAGTTTTTATTCAGCAAAGCAGATACCGAAAAAAGCGTGGACAAAGCGGCCAAACGCTATGGGATAGAAATTGACCCAACCGCCCTGGTGCGGCATCTCTCCGTGGGGCAGCGGCAGCGGGTGGAAATTCTCAAAGCCTTGTATCGAAATGCCAAGGTATTGATTTTAGACGAGCCCACCGCCGTTTTGGTACCCCAGGAGGTGGATGTATTGTTCGAAACCCTCAACCGCTTAAAAGCAGAAGGCCTGGCGGTTGTTTTCATCAGCCACAAATTGTATGAAGTGACCCAAATCACAGACCGGGTAACCGTTCTGCGGGATGGAAAATCCATGGGCACTGTTTCGGCTGCCGGTGTAACCCAGAATCAACTGGCGCAGATGATGGTCGGGCGGGAAAACTTTGGGGTGCACCGCATGAGCGGCGCTGAATGTGCCGGCGATTGCATCCTGGAGGTGAGCGGCCTTTCTGCTGCCAGTGATAAGGGCATCCTGGCTGTGCGGCAGGTGAGTTTCAACGTGAAACGGGGAGAGATCCTCGGGGTTGCCGGGGTCA
>CALESS010000371.1 GCA_937907495.1 uncultured Anaerolineaceae bacterium | reverse complement strand
ATATTGATCTCAGCCTGCAACAGGCGTATGCCTATGAAGGCTATACCCTGGTCAATACCTTCGTGGTATCCACGGGCACTTATCTTCATCCCACCGTCCAGGGCGAATTCCATGTATACGTCAAATACCGCTATGCGGATATGTCCGGGCCGGGCTATTATCTGCCGGATGTGCCCTATGTGATGTATTTTTACCAGGGTTACGGTCTGCACGGCACATACTGGCATAATAACTTTGGCACCCCCATGAGCCACGGCTGCGTCAATTTCCGCACTGAAGACGCCGGCTGGTTGTTTGATTTCCTGCCACTGGGCGCCCTGGTTAACGTTCATAACTGATGGATTTACTCGGCCGCACGCAACTGGCAGAATTCACCCGCCGGGATTTTCTGCGCCTCTCTGGTGCGGGATTGCTCGGCCTGTTCAGCTTACCGCTCTTGAACTGGCGCCCGGGCCGCAGCCTGCAGGCCCCAGACCTGCCCTTTGGCCGGGTGATTGATGACGATGTCGGTTTGTACGACCGCCCTTCGTTTTCCGGGAACCTTCTCAACTTCTGCTGGCAGGACCTGGTCAAGCCCCTGACCGGCGTCACCCTGGGAGATGACCAGCCAGACTACAACCGCGTCTGGTATGAATTGAACGGGGAGGGTTTTGTTCACTCTGGCAGCGTACAACCGGTGAACGTCCTCCGCAACCCGGTGGTCACGGATTTTCCGCCGGATGGCATTTTGGGGGAGGTGACCGTTCCCTTCACGGATGCCGTTTGGAGCCCGCAGCGCCCCAACTTTGTGGCATATCGTTATATCTTTGGCACGACCTACTGGGTGACCGGAGCGGTGCAGGATGAAACCGGACAGGTCTGGTATCGCACCCCGGATGATCAGAAGGGCTTTCTCTACTACGTCAAAGCCGAGCACCTCCACATCTACACGCCTGAAGAAGTTGCCCAGATCTCCCCGGAAGTGCCGGCCCGGCAGAAACGCCTGGAAGTGCGCCTGGCAGACCAGGTTACGATTGCATACGAAAATGAGCGCCCGGTATTTATGAGTAAATGCGCCACCGGGGCGCGCTTCTCCACGGGGGATTACACCACCCCGCCCGGTTACTATGTCGTGCGGCATAAACGCCCCTCCCGGCACATGGCAGGCGGAAACCTGGCTTCACCCGCCGGTTATGATTTGCCGGGCGTACCCTGGGTTTGCACCTTCACCCAGAGCGGTATTTCCTTCCATGGCACCTACTGGCATAATGATTTTGGCAAGCCCCGCAGCCACGGTTGTATCAACCTCACTCCGCAGGCTGCCCGCTGGGTTTATCGCTGGACCACGCCCTTTGTTCCGCTGGAATTGGAAACCCTGTTTGATGAGACCAGCGGCACCGGGATTGATATTTTCTAAATTCTGCAGCGGGGGCGGCTGTCTCTCTCTCCGGCGCGAACCCGGCCGGGTTGCCCTGGTAAGATACCTCTCTCCCCTCCTGGTGCTTGGCGCACCAACGGTATACTTCAGCCCCTTCAAGTTTTCGGTTATTAACCTTATATAAATATCGGCTTCAAGCTGTTTATTTCCCTGCCTTCATTGGTTATAATTATTCCATACTCGGAGGTTTTGCACTCCCCTCCGGGATGAACAGAAAAGGTGCGCCCATCCCCCGAGGATTGGGGCATGAAAAACAATATTATTTACGATGACCCAGGGTAGGGGCCTGGCAGCCGGAACAACGAAGGTCTTTTCAAAAGGTAATAAATGGCTGCATCTTCATTGCAGGCCGGGTCTGAATTACAACACCAAAACAGGTAAAAACATGTCCGAAAAAGCATTGTTTGCAGGATTAGTGGTAGACGAACAAGATAAGGCAGTGGGGGTGGGGTATGTGGGTGCAGAGGCCTGCTACGTGGTCAATGATGCCGGTTTTCTGCGCCATATTCCGGCGGAGGATGTGGACCGCCAGGTGCTGGACCACATCAAAAACCAGATCGAAGGCAATGAAGACTTGCTGGGTGCGGAGACCGCCCGCATGCTCGGTCAGGAGGATTTGTTCACGGCAGCCGTCATTAAGAATCAGCTCAAAAATATTGATCAACAACTGGATGCCCTTCTTCAATCCGGCATTCCGGAGGAAGGGCGGGCATACATGGGCATGATGGGCTTCCGGGTGGTCATCAACCTGCATGGCGAGGTGGTGCGTTTCGATCAGCCGGCCCGTGCAGCGGATGGTGACGAAGGCGGCGATGGCGAATGATGTCCAGCGATTATGTAATTGACGTTACCGAAGCGGATTTTGAATTCCAGGTGCTGGCTTATTCGCAGAATGTGCCGGTGGTGGTGGAATTTTGCGCACCCTGGTCCAAGGCTTGCCGCGAATTGGGACCGCTGTTGGAGCGGATCACCCTGCAGGCGGGTGGCGTCTTCCGCCTGGCGCGGGTGGACGTGGATGACAACCCCAACCTGGCGTTGTATTACAATGTCCGCAGCATCCCGCTGGTGAAGGCTTTCTCCGGGCGGGAGGTGGTGGCGGAATTCAGCGGCTTAATGCCGGAATTCCGGGTGCGGGAGTTCATCATGCAGATCAGCCCGCCCAGCCCGGCACAACTGGCCCTGGAGCGGGCGGACGGCCTGCTTTCCATCCGCAAGTTGGAGGCTGCCGAGCAGCAGTATCGCAAGTTGTTGGAACAGGGCCAGGAGATCCCGCCCAGCCTGTTGGGCCTGGCCAAAACCTTGCTCTGGAAGGGTGAAATCGCCGAGGCGCGGGAAATTCTGCTTCGTTTTCCAGCCAGCCGCGAGTATCACTCCGCCCAGGCGTTGCTCCCCCTTGTGCAAAGCCTGGCTGCCCTGGAAGAAGGAACCCTGCCTGCGGAGAGCGAACTGGATGCCGCCTTCTCCCAAAGCCTGCGCCTGGTGCGCCGGGGACGGGTGGATGCCGCCCTGGATGGCCTGTTGGATATTCTCCGCAAAGACCGCAAGTACGGCGGCGGCAAAGCTCACCAGGTGGTGCTGGCCCTGCTGGATTGGATGGGGGAGGAGGACCCGCAAACCCGCTCTTACCGCCAGGAACTGGCCTCGGTGCTGTTTTAGCGTCCCCCACCCCGCCCGGAAAAAACCGCCTGGCGGAAAATTCAGCCGAAAAAAGTCGTCCCCCTCGCGCTTGCCGGAGGGGGACGTTGACTGGAGAGGAACCCTCCAGTTTTTTATTAAGCACAGCAGAAAAACAGCTTACTTTTTCAGGACCAGGTAGCCCCAGGAGTAGACATCCAACAGGGTGCGGTCAGGCGAATTGGACATCATGGTTTGCTGCTTGTTGGTGGTGAGATCATCATTATCCGAGACGGAAACGGCGAAGCGGTAGGTGGCTCCGTTGGCCGGGGTGATATCCAGGTCGCTCCAGGGAATGGCAACTTCCACGCGGTACATTCCTTCGCTGCCGCGGGCGCCAGTCATTACGTTATACAGCTTGCCGGCTTTGCTGGTGGGGAACCAGCGATAAGATTCAAAACTGTCACCCACAGAACCGCCGCCTGCCGTCCAACCGATCTGGTAAATCTGATTGTTGGAAGTGTTGTAGATGAGGATTTCTAGGCTGTCACCCTTGAAGATGGTTTCTGCAGTGGCGCGTTGGACGTAGACATCATCATGGACTTTGCTGGCGATGTAGAGATAAGTGGCATCCCAGCCAATCTGGAAGGAAGCCTCCAAATCCGCGGTGCCGCTCCAGTTACCGCCGCCATACACGATGTTATCCATCGGGTATTGGGTGCCATTCCACTCCGCCCAATCTCCGTTAATGGTGGGTGAGCTGGTGAAGAACGTACCATACACAGTCACCACGGGTTTGGGTGTGGCGGTAGGCGGGGTGGTGTTGGTGGGCTTGATGAGTGTGGCAGTCGGCAGCATCGGCGTGCTGGTCTTGACTGCTACAGTCGGCAGGGCCTGTGTGGGCAGGGCAGTAGGCAGGGCGGTGGCAGGTGGTGCCTGGGTATCCGCCATGGCCGTTGTGGGGGTGACCACAACCGGGGCGGGAAGGGTATTCACCTGGGTCTCCACCGGGGCGAACAGGGCAGTCATCGTCAGGTTCGGGGTGGGGAATACAATATCGGTTGGCTCCTGTGAGGCGCTGAGGTTGCAGCCAGCAGACATTCCAACCAAAAGCATGGCCGCCATAAGGGCGTAAATCATCTTCTTCATTCGGACCTCCTGATTAATCCTGTTACTCACATTATAGAGCCTTTATGTTTAGATGCAATACAAAGACGCTATTTAAATCCCATTGGTTCCAATTGGGTATGAAATTCACCCCGAAATTTAGAAAAGGAACTGGTCAACCTCCTCAAATGGGTGTAAAGTAGATGGATATCCCATTCCTCATCAGGTGCAAATATCATGCCAGAAGCCTCATCCAAAAACAAAGCCGGCCTGCGCGGTCTCCATCGCAATATCTGGGTGCTCACAGTCACATCCTTCCTCACAGATATTTCCTCCGAAATGATTATCAACCTGATCCCACTGTTCCTGACCAGCGTCCTGCAGGCCGGGACGGCTGTGGTTGGGCTGATTGAGGGCCTGGCGGAAACCACCGCCAGCCTGATGAAAATCTTCTCCGGTGCCCTCTCGGACCGGTTGGGCAAGCGGAAAGGATTGGCGGTCATCGGCTATGGCCTATCAGCGCTTTCCAAGCCCTTCCTCTATTTTGCTCAATTTCTCGGCTGGGGGGGCATCCTGGGGGTGCGCATCGCGGATCGGCTGGGCAAGGGAATACGCACATCCCCACGAGATGCCATGTTGGCGGGCAGTGTAAATGAAAAGAACCGCGGGTTGGGGTTTGGCGTGCAACGGGCAGGGGATACGGCGGGAGCTTTCCTTGGCCTGGCGGTCGCCGCGCTGGTGATCTGGCTCACCCAGACCAACCCGGAAGTACTCTCGGCCCGTACTTTCCAGGTGGCGGTGCTGGTCAGCATCCTGCCGGCGGGGCTGGCGGTGCTGGTGCTGGGCCTGGTCGGGCAGGAAGTGGCTCCCAAAAAGAAATCAGAAAGCGTGCTGCTCAGCTTCAAAGGCCTGGACCGGCGTTTCATCCTCTACCTGGTGGTATCCATCATCTTCACCCTGGGCAATTCCTCGGATGCCTTCATCATCCTGCTTGCGAAAGAGCGCGGCCTGAGCATTCTCCAGGTCATCTTTATGTTGATGACCTTCAACGCCGTCTACGCCATCCTCTCCGGCCCGGCGGGCGGTCTTTCCGACCGCATTGGCCGCCGCAAACTGATCCTCATCGGCTGGCTGACGTATGGCTTGATCTACCTCGGTTTTGCATTTTCCAAAACCGGCACAAATGTCTGGATTCTGTTTGGCCTGTATGGAATTTATTATGCCCTCACGGCTGGGGCAGGTAAGGCCATCATTGCTGACCTGGTGCCCGATGAAAAACGCGGCACCGCCTATGGCTTGTATGCGGCCTCCCTGGGAATTGCAGCTTTTCCGGCTTCGGCGATTGCGGGGGTTCTCTGGCAGGGCATTGGCGGTTGGCCGGGCTTTGGCCCTTCTGCACCTTTCTTTTTCGGGGCGGCCCTGGCTGTGCTGGCGGGGTTGTTATTTGCCGCCTGGGTACGCGAGCCGCTGAGGAAGTAACCTGCCCGAATTTTGAGCGTTCATCCCCGGCGATTAACCGCTGAAAAAACCTCCCCAGGTGCCGGTCAGTGCATAGCGCAGCCAATCCACCAGCGCTAATTGCAGCAGGGCCATCCCGCCGCCGGCAATCAGGATCCACCACAGGTCCCGCCAATGGCGGAAGGTATTTTCCCGTTTCAGCAGACTGATCAGTAAAATGGTGTAAACCATGCCCAGGATGAGGGGGACAGTCAGTGTGCTGAGGATCGCAAGTGGATAGAGCAAGAGCGGGTTCTCCCACAGTACCAGCAGGTCAATCAGCAGCGCCAGGCTGATTAACCCCGCCACCTGTTTCCAGGAGTGTAATACCGGCGCCGGGTCAGGCTCCGCCCACACTACCTGGCGGAAGGTCGGCAGTAAGACAGCCATCAACCCCACCCCCAGCATACTGCCGGTCAGCAGGCGCAGCGGATTACTGGCTTCATAGAGCCGGGGAGCATTGGGGATGATTTGCAGGTAGGAGTTAATGCCATCCACTCCAAAAGCCACCAGGAAGACCAGTAACACCAGGGCCACTTTGCGGGTCGGCAATCCGGAGCGGGGTGCCAGCGGTAATTGGAAGAACACAGCCAACAGGGCACCCAGGTACATGCCGGAACAGCGGGCACACAGTGGGATCTGTCGTTCGCCCAGGTGGAACGAACGGGCGTCAATTCGGTGGCAGACGGCGTAGCCGATGGCATCCATCTTGCCCAGCAAACCCGCCGGGGTGAGGGTCAGCCAGGTGAATAAAAGCACCGCCGCGGCCACGGGGACCAGAAGGATCAAGAGGCGTTTCCAGCGCGTGGACATAAGCATGATTATATCCACATTCGGAGAGATTACCCAGAGCAGCCCTGTTGAAATTTCTGCTCACCACCCGCGTCATGGCTGATTCATCTCTGCGGGCACATTCCAGGGGGCAAGCGCGGCGAATGCCCGAGCCGGGCGTGTGGTGCCGTTTGCAGCAGGCGAATCTTTTTTCTTTCTTTTTCTTCCGGTTTGCGGTATGATGACCCTTTGAAGATACCAATAACGGCCAGACCGCTGCGGTTGGGCCGTTGAAATTCCAAGCCATCTGGCAGAGCGGGACACAGCAATGGGCTGAAAGCATTGGGTTATTCTTTGCACCGCCTGCCCAGTTAACCAAGGACGACCCATGAAACGAACCTTTCTCGTATTGATTCTCCTGGGCACACTCACTGGCTGCTCCATTTTGCAGCCTGCTGCCACGGCAACTCCGCTTCCCACCCAGACCACCATCCCACCGACCGCCTTTCAGCCGGTAACGGATACCCCCACCCCACTGCCGCCCAGCGCCACTCCGCTGCCGCCCACCGCCACACCGACGATCACCGCCACGCCGCCCCAGAGCATGGGGCCTGCCGATTTCCCGCCGGGGGTCAATCCCCTCACGGGCTTGAAAGTGGCTGACCCCACCCGGCTGGATCGGCGGCCTATTATCGTCAAAATCCAAAACCTGCCGCGCGAAAGCCGCCCGCAGTGGGGCGTTTCCTCGGCGGACCTGGTTTACGAGTATTACACCGAATTTGGCACGACCCGGTTTGCCGCCATTTATTATGGCGAAGATGCCCCCCAGGCCGGTCCCATCCGTTCCGCCCGCTTTATTGATGTCAATTTCATCCGCGGCTACAAGGCATTTTTTGTCTTTGGCAGCGCCTACGAGGGCGTTTACAACCGCCTGGTAAATTCGGAGTTTTCTGACCGGCTGATCCTGGAACAGGCCAAATCTTGTCCGCCGTTGTGCAGGGTGGAACCCAACACCTACAATTACCTGGTGCTGGATACCTCCAAATTCTCATCCTATGTCGCCTCCCGCAAATTGGATGACACCCGGCAAAACCTGGATGGAATGTATTTCGACCAGAAAGCGCCGGCGGATGGGGCCCCTGGCTCCACCCTGTACGCCCGCTTTTCCGGCGCCATCTACAATCGCTGGGATTACGACCCCGCCAGCGGCAGGTACCTGCGCTTTGCGGATACGCAAAACGACTTCTCGGGCCTCAACGAGGTCTACTCGCCCCTGTTGGACCGCAACACCGGGGAACAGATTGCGGTGGAGAACGTGGTAGTGCTCTTTGTGGAACATAATTGGGTGGTGAAAGACGGCATCAGCGAGGTGGTGGATATGACGTTGCTTGGTCAGGGCAACGCCTACATCGCCCGCGATGGACAGATTTACAACGTCCGCTGGCAGCGCCTGCGGGGAGAGGATGTGCTGAGCCTGGTGGATGCCGAGGGAAATCCCTTCCCCTTCAAACCTGGCAAAACCTGGTTCGAGGTGATCGCCCAGTTCTCCACCGCCGAGTTGAAGGAAGGCGGCATGTACTTCCGGAACGTTATGCCCTAGCAATGTGGGTGAGAAAAATCTTAGTTCGGAATCACTTGACAATTGCTGGCAAATCTGCCATACTATTCTCAATCTGCGGGGGGGCGCAGTCCCAAAATGCCATCCTTATGGAAGAGGAGGTGATTGCCGCAATGAATGACAGTAGTTACCAAAGTGGCGCTGCGGTATCCCTCCTCGTAGTTCTGTAGAGGACTACCGCAGCGCCCAAAACCGGAGCCGCCCGCAAGGGCGGCTCTCTGGTTCCAACGCGTTTTCCTCGCCAACCCCCCGCAAACGGATAAAATATGACCCTCGCCATCTGGTGGATTCGCCGCGATTTGCGGCTGCAAGATAACCCGGCCCTGCTGGCGGCTGCCCGCAGCGGCCTGCCGGTGCTGCCGGTTTTCATCCTTGACCCGATGCTGCTGGCTCCTCATGCCCCTGCCCGCCAGGCCTTTCTCTTCGGCGGTTTGCAGGACCTGGGTAACGCCCTGGCCCGCCTGGGGGCACGTCTCATCCTGCGCCGCGGCCAGCCGCTTGCCGAACTGCAAAAACTGGCTGTTGAAACCGGGGGGGCAGCGTTCTTCGCCGAGGAAGATTACAGCCCCTACGCCCGCCGCCGGGATGCGGAAATTGCCCGCCTGCTGCCATTGCACCTGGTGACCGGCGCTTCGGTACAGCCCCCGGCCGCGGTTCACAAACCGGATGGCACCCCCTACACCATCTTCACACCCTTCAGCCGGGCCTGGAAGGCTCTGCCGCTGTCTGCTCCGCTCCATTTGCGTTTGGATGAAATCTCATTCTCAACAGACCCTGCCCTCCCTTCCGAACCCCTGCCGGGGTTGCCAACGCCCCCTGCTTTTCCTCCCGGAGAGGCCGAAGCCGAACGCCGGCTGGGAGTGTTTTTGACTGGCCCCGTGCAGACTTACGCGGCAGACCGCAACCGCCTGGATCTCGAAGGCACATCCCTGCTTTCGCCCTACCTGCGCTTTGGCATGCTCTCGCCCCGCCGGGCGGTGCAGGGTGCGTTGCAAGCCGCCAGCCAGGCTGATGGGGAAGCGCGCCGCGGAGCCGAGACCTTCCTTTCCGAGCTGATCTGGCGTGAGTTTTATCAGAGCATTCTCTATCATTTCCCGCATGTTTTGCAGGGCGCATTCCGCCCCTCCATGCGCAATATCCAATGGCGCGAGGCTACCGATGAATTGAGAGCCTGGCAGGAGGGGCGCACGGGTTACCCGGTGGTGGATGCCGCCATGCGCCAGTTGATCAGCCTAGGTTGGATGCACAACCGGGCACGCATGATCACGGCTTCCTTCCTGGTGAAGGATCTGCTGATTAACTGGCAGGCCGGGGAGCGCTGGTTTATGCGTTGGCTGGTGGATGGCGACCCGGCAGCCAACAATGGCGGTTGGCAATGGGCAGCCGGCACCGGAACGGATGCCGCACCTTATTTCCGCATCTTCAATCCCATCACCCACGGCCAAAAGTTTGACCCGCAGGGTGCTTACATCCGGCGCTGGCTGCCGGAGTTGGCGGAGCTGCCGGATCAATTTGTTTATACACCCTGGTTGATCCCCGCGCGGGAGGCGAGTATAATCAAATTCCGACCCGGAACAGATTATCCCCTCCCGCTGGTGGATCACTCCCAGGCCCGGCAGCGTACGCTGGCGGCCTATGCTGCCGCCAGGAATTCAATGAACCAAGAGGTTTTATGATCCGCAATCAATGGTACGTCATTTTGGA
>CALESS010000370.1 GCA_937907495.1 uncultured Anaerolineaceae bacterium | reverse complement strand
ATAAACCGATGTAATCGGAACCTGTTCTGATGGTTTGAAAACCATCGTATTTCCTGCAGCAAGCGCATTCGGCCTACCGTTTCCAGGCCTTCTATCGTAATCACATCCTTCAAATGCGCCCTGGCAGCCGGATAAGTGCAGGATAAAACAGGTTCTCCATTGATTAACACCGTACACGCCCCGCACTCAGCTTCGTTGCAACCCACTTTCGTGCCGGTCAGTTTTAATTTTTTCCGCAGCACATCTACAAGCATTTCTCCGGCATCAATTTCAACCGTGCAAATCCTGCCGTTGACCGTTAATTCAATCTGGCTGATTTCTCGTTCCATTGATTCCTCAATCCATTAAAAACTACGATTCCAGGCTTTTTCTACCACTTCTCTTAACAAATCTGCGGTGATATGTTTCCGATACTCCGCACTCGCCCGCCGTGGACTACTCCGATACCGTACCTGCTCCAGCAATGCCTCCGCAGCAACCCCGATCTTTTCCGAGTTGGGGACTGCTCCAGCGAACATCTCCGCCGCCCCGGTACACAAGATCGGAACTGGACCGGCTGGGCCTACGGCAATGCGGCAGTTCCGAATCACATCTCCATCCCGTTCCAGCCACATCGCCAGGTTTAAGATCGGCAAGGCAACCCCCTGGGGACGCATGATTCGGGCGAACGCTGATGCCTGGCCTTCTAGCTTCAAAGGCAACCGGAAGTCCGTCACAATTTCAAACGAAGTGAGGGTTGATTTCCCTGGTCCCTGAAAAAGCGTGTGGAGCCGGGCGTCTCTCACCCCCTCCGGGCCGAATATTCGCACTACCGGTTGTAACGCCATCAAGGCAATCATTCCGTCCGCTGCCGGCAATGCATGGCTGACGTTGCCACCCAGGGTCGCTGTGTTTCTTACTTGAGGTCCCCCCACCAAGGCGCACGCATCCTGCAAGGCTGAGGCATGCTGGTTGACCATCTCCGCCGTGGCAATCCTCTTCAGGGGGACCGCCGCTCCAACGATCAGGCAGTCATCCACGATCTCCAGCCGCTGCAATTCTGGAATCCCATTGATATCCACCAGGTTATCCACAGGCGGGTGATGACCTTGCTGCAGCTCAAGCAACAAATCACTCCCGCCTGCAATCAGGCGGCTCTTCCCAGGTGCGTTTTGCAGCACCTCTAATGCAGATGAAAGGGTTTGGGGAATGTAATAATGTTTAAAGTTAGCCATAGGATCCGGTGGAGCACAGGAAGGCGGCACTTTTCGACGATCCTTAGACTTTGGATCGACGCCGTTTCAAGCATTACTTGAAGCGACCACCGAGTCCTCTCTCACAGTATTGTAGCATAAGCACCCAACCAACGCTACAAGGAAATTCGTTTTCAGCGTATAATCCAGAGAACCATTGATTAGGAGATGAGCCAAAATGTCCCTGGAACAAGCCCTTTCGTACGCCGCAGCCCACCATCAGCAATTTCTGGATGAACTCATCCAGTTTGTTAAGATTCCTTCCATTTCCACCGATCCGGAACATAAAGAAGCCATGCAGCAGGCTGCCCAATTTGTTACCTCACAATTGAAAAAATTGGGTTTTGAAAACGTCCAGCTTTTCCAGACCGCCTTGCACCCTGTAGTTTATGGCGAGCGGATGGATGGCGGCAGAGACGCCCCAACCCTTCTCATTTACGGTCATTATGACGTGCAGCCCACAGATCCTGATGAGCTCTGGCACTCTCAACCCTTCTCCCCTGAGATTCGCGCAGGCTATCTTTATGGCCGCGGCGCATCCGATATGAAAGGCCAGGTGATCGCCTCGCTGAAAGCCCTTGAAGCCGTCTTGAGCCAGGGGAATCTGCCGGTAAACATTAAATACCTGGTGGAAGGGGAAGAAGAAATCGGTTCTCCCAATTTAGCCGGGTTTATGCAATCTCATACCGACCTTCTCAAATGTGATGTCGCCATCAATCCGGATTCCGGAATGATCAATCCGCAGACTCCCACCATCGTATATGGCTTGCGCGGCCTGGCATATTTTGAAATAAAGATCTATGGGCCGGATCATGATTTGCACAGCGGGGTTTTCGGGGGTGCCATCCACAACCCTGCCCAGGCCTTGTGCGAAATCATCGCCGGCATGCATGATGCTCAAAATCGGGTCACACTCCCCGGCTTTTACGACCAGGTCCAACAAATGGATGACCAGGAACGCCGCCAGTTAGCCCGCCTGCCATTAGACGACCAATATTATCTCGACCAAACCGGTTCTCCGGCTACCTGGGGAGAAGATGGCTTTTCTTCCAGTGAACGAATTGGAGCCCGCCCCACCCTTGAAGTCCACGGCCTTTATTCCGGTTTCACCGGACAAGGGTCCAAAACCGTGATTCCAGCCTGGGCGATGGCTAAAATTTCCACCCGCCTGGTACCCCATCAGGACCCGGATGAAATCAAGAAATCCATGATGGCCTATATGGAGCAGAACGCCCCGCCGACCATCCGTTGGGAGGTGATTCCCATGCAAGGCGGCTTCCCTTCTCTTTCTGATATCCATCTGCCCGCCACCGTTGCATTAGCCAAAGCGCTCGAGACCGTTTGGGGGGTTCCACCACTCTACAAGAGGGAAGGCGGCAGCGTACCCGTCGTGGCGGATATGCAGAAGTATTTAGGGGTGGATTCGGTTATTACCGGCTTTGGCCTGCCCGATGACAACATCCACTCGCCAAATGAACGGTTGAACCTTCAAACCTGGGAGCGCGGTATTCAATCCCTGGTCCATTTCTTTTTCAACTTGTCGTAAATATTTAAGGAGCTTATTGGTATGGCAAAATCACGAATGCCCTCCTATGGCGGGCAGGCATTATTTGAAGGGGTTTTAATGCGCGGCTCAAAATATCTGGCTGCCGCCATGCGCGCCCCGAATGGCGAAATCGTCATCCAGACCGAGGAACTCGGCGCAATTTACCAGAGCCGCCTGCGAAAAATACCCTTCTTGCGCGGCCTGGTCATCCTCTGGGATGCGCTGGGCCTTGGCACCAAATGGCTCACCATTTCCACCAATCTCCATGCGGAAAAGGAGGAGGACAAAATCGAGGGCAAGAGCCTATCATTGGTGCTCGTCACCTCGCTACTCATCAGCATCGGCCTCTTCTTCCTGCTGCCAGCCACGATCGGCAAGCTGATTGAAAACTGGCTTGGCTGGTCTGCCTGGGGTGGGTACGTGGTGGAAGGTTTCTTGCGTTTACTTATCCTCGTTGGTTACATTTGGGGGGTAGGCCGGTCAAAAGAGATTGCTCGCTTTTTTAGCTACCATGGTGCGGAGCATAAGACCATCAATGCCTACGAAGCTGGTTCAGAATTATCTGTAAATCGGGTTCAAGGCTTTTCACTTCAGCACCCCCGATGCGGAACGGCCTTTATGCTCACCCTGGTCGTATTCTCGATCATTCTTTTTTCTTTACTGGGTCCACTGCCCCTGGTCTGGCGATTGGTGACGCGGGTTCTCTTTGTCCCGGTGCTTGCCAGCCTGGCCTATGAATACTTGCGTTGGACGGCAGATCACCTTGAAAACCCGCTGGTCAAATTGCTGGTGGTTCCAAACCTTGCCATGCAGGGCCTCACCACGCGGGAACCAACCCCGGACATGCTGGAAGTTGCCATCGCAGCCTTTGAAGCCATGCGCTCCAAGGAGATGGAGAGCGCAGCACAGCTCACTTGACGGATTTTCTGTCGTAGCTATACTCAATCTTAACCTTGGTTGAGGAAACGAGAAATGAAACAGTGGCAATCTGTTACCCTTGGTGTCCTGGTAGGTCTGATCGCTTCTGCCCTCATCCTGCTGATCTCCACCCCGCCCCGCGGTGAACCGATCCATTTGATTGCCCAATCCACGCCGCCCAACATTACCGTTTTCATCACGGGCGCCATCCGCAACCCCGGCCTGTACCAACTCTCACCCGGCAGCCGGGCCGGCAACGCAGTGGAAATTGCGGGCGGCTTTTCACCAGGCGCAGACGAAACGAGCATCAACCTGGCTGCCCCCCTGCGGGATGGAGATAAACTGCTCGTCCCCTGGATTCCAACCCCGGGCGCTGACCGGTTGGAAGTTGTACCAACCCTGGGGCTGCCAACCCCATCCCCAGAGAGACCGCTGAACCTTAATACCGCCTCTGTGGAAGAACTGGATCTGCTACCCGGCATAGGCCCCTCCAAAGCTTCTGCCATTATTGCCTATCGAGATAAGCACGGAGACTTTCGGCGCACAGAAGATATCCAGAATGTCACCGGAATTGGCCCGGCAATTTTTGAGCAGATAAAAGATCTTATTACCATCGTACCCGTTCCATAAAAATAGTTAACTGATAGTAAAACAAAATCGGAGATAAAAATGGATTTGAAAACCAACCTTGAAAACGATCTGAAAGATGCCATGCGCTCCAGCGATGAGGTGAAGCGGAGAACCCTGCGCATGGTTCTTTCTGCCATCAAGCTCGCTGAAATTGAAAAAAGCGGCAAACTGGAAGAGGCAGCTCTGCTCTCCATCTTGCAGAAAGAGATTAAGAGCCGTAAAGAAGCCATCGCCGAAGCCGAGCGTGCCCACCGCTCCGACCTGATCCAGGAAAACCTCGCAGAAATCCACATCCTGGAAGCTTACCTTCCCAAACAGATGGAGGAATCAGAACTGCGCACCATCGTTCAAGCCACCATACAGGAGCTCGGAGCAACCAGCCCCGCTGATATGGGTAAAGTGATCAAAGCCGTCCTTCCAAAAATCCAGGGCCGCGCCCCCAACGATAAAGTAAGCCTGATGGTCCGGCAGCTTCTCCAGGGATAGATGAACTCCAGGGTCGGCAAGCAATTGCAAACTCCCCCCAGAAGGAAACTTGCCCAGTCAGTTGTGTTACTGTTGGTGAGTATTGCCGCGCTGGTAATTTTGCTGACTCCCCTTTCTATCCGGCCCAGTGTTTTTCCCATCATCCAGGGTGAAGTATCGCCTCAAGATATCCAGGCGCCCCACGAGTTGACGTTTGTCTCCAAAATCCTTACCGAACAAGCCCAGGCAACTGCTTCCAACCTGGTAGTGCCTATTTACCTCCCAGCCGATCCCGGAATTACCCGCAGCCAGATCGAAAAGTTGCGGTCGGCCCTGACCTTTATTAACACCATAAAATTGGATTCCTTCAGCACCGATGAACAAAAAGCAGAAGACCTGCTCTTAATGGAAGGCATCGCTCTTTCACCCCAGGAAATCTCCAGCCTCCTCGCTCTCGATGAAACTCACTGGGAAGAAATCCGCCAGGAAGCCCTGCGGGTGATGGAACAGGTTATGCGCACAACCATCCGCGAATCCACCTTGCAGGATGCCTTACGGAATATCCCGGCTCTCATTACCATTTCTCTGCCGCAAGACCAGGCGAATATTGTGGCCTCCCTCGTCAAGCCATTTGTCATCCCCAACAGTCTCTTAAGCCTGGATCAAACGGAAGCTGCCCGCCAGGCTGCCATTGAAGCAGTTACCCCCGTCACCCGTTCCTATGT
>CALESS010000369.1 GCA_937907495.1 uncultured Anaerolineaceae bacterium | reverse complement strand
CATCCTCGAGAACTTCCTGAAAGAAAATCTGCATGGCATCCGCTTGGAAGAAACCGCCTTTTTCTCCGGTCGTTGGAAGCCCGTTTTAGACCGCTTGCTTTCTTTTCCTGTTGCGCCTTCCGGAGAAGTCAACGGCTCCGGGCTGGCTGCGGCCTTCATCTCCGATCTGCTGGACCACCCAAGTCCCGCCTTTTCGTAGGTCCCGCCCATGGACATTGAACTCATCCCTTTCCAAGAACCCGTAGCCGATTACCTGCTGGAATGGATCAACACTGAAGCCGATCTAATCCGCTGGTCTGGCCCTTACTTCACTTTCCCGCTTCAATCCGAAGCGCTCACCGCCTATCTTCGCACCGCTTCCATCCGCCCGCCCATTCGCATCATCTACCAGGCCGTGCAAAAAGGCACCCAAACCGTGGTCGGGCACATCGAACTGAACGATCTGGATTTCAATCACCTCTCGGCCTCCCTCTCCCGGGTGCTGGTCAATCCCGCTTTCCGCCGGGCCGGCGTTTGCCTGCCCATGGTCAACGCTGCCCTGCAGATTGCTTTCCAGGAGCTTCACTTGCATCGCATCAGCCTGCGCGTCTATGATTTCAATCACCCGGCGATTCGCTGTTATGAGCGGGCGGGTTTCCGGCGCGAGGGATTTTTCCGCCATCATAGCCGGGTGGGAAATGAATGGTGGGATTCCTGGAGTATGGCGATCTTGGAGGAAGATTGGCAGATGCTGCACGGAATGCAGGCGGGGCAAAACGGATGAAGCGCGGGGTGGATTACATTGGCGTTGGGGTGGGCGCCATCCTGGTTAATCCGCAAGGACAGGTCTTCCTGGCGCGCCGCGGCCCGCTTGCCAAGAACGAACGCGGCCTGTGGGAATTCCCGGGCGGCAGTGTTGAATTTGGGGAAAAACTGGCCGATGCCCTGAAGCGGGAAATGTTCGAGGAATTTGGTGTGGAAATCGTGGTGGGCGATTTGCTGGACGTGGTAGACCACATCCTGCCGGAGGAAGGCCAGCACTGGGTTTCACCCACCTTCATTTGTCCGCGCTTCTCGGGTTCGCCCACCATTCGGGAAGCGGGAAAATGCACCGAGATCGGCTGGTTTGATCCTCACCACACCCCGCCCGACCTGACCCTCATCACCCGCATCAACCTCGAGAACTATCTACAGAGGATACAGAAAATATAAGTAAAGCTGCGCTCTTTCTTTGAAGGCGCAGCTTTTAACTCTCGCATTTCACTGCCGTAATCTCCTGCGATTACTCGGCTTGAAATACCTGCCGCGATTGTTCAATATACGAAAGGCTCTGGTGGCGGAAGTACGTGTTATACAATGTAGCGTAATGCCCGCCTCGTTCCAGCAGATCCTCATGGTTGCCGATCTCAATAATGCGCCCTTTTTCGATCACCACAATCCGATCTGCCGAACGAACCGTGGAAAGCCGGTGAGCGATCAGGATGCTGGTGGATTTCGCCAGGATCAAGTTTAATGCCTGCTGAATCTGCCACTCCGTAAAGGGATCAATACTTGCGGTGGCCTCATCCAGGATGAAAATGGCCGGCTTTTGAACCAATACCCGCATTAATGCCACCAATTGGCGCTGTCCCATCGAGAGGAAAGCACCCCGCTCCCCCACTTCGGTATCCAAACCGTTCGGAAGCATATCAATCCATTCGCCATCCCCGATCTGGCGCGCAAGCTCACTCACCTCCTCGCGCGTTGCCTTCGGCGCGGCGTAGCGGATATTTTCCAGCACACTCCCGGCGAACAAAAATGGCAACTGTGAGACAATTCCCAACTGCCGGCGGTACGAAGGCAGGTTGAAGGTGCGAATATCCTTGCCATCCAGCAAAATCCGCCCGCCCTGGAACTCGTAAAAACGGGCAATCAGTTTGGCAATGGACGACTTACCCGCCCCGGTATGTCCCACAATCGCCACATTTTCTCCCGGGGAAATATCGAGCGAAAAATCATCCAGCACGGGTTCTCCCGTTTTGTAGCGGAAGTTCACATGCTCAAATTCCACCCGTCCCTGCAGGTTGGCGACCGGGTCATCGCCTGTCTGGCGCACATTGGGTTCCGCATCAATCAGGGCAAATACCCGCTCAGAAGCGGAGAGGCCGTTTTGCACATTCGTCCAAAATGACGAAAGGTTCATAATCGGGAACAGAAAGCGGTCCAGGCTCTGCAGGAATAAATACCACGCGCCTACCGTAATGCCGGTGATGCCTTTCGCTGCCGTCATGCCGCCCAGGTACACCATCCCCGCAAAAATCACTCCGTACAGCGCGTTAATGGTCGGAAAGACAATCGCCAGCACGAAACCCCGCCGCACGTTTACCTTGTAGGAGGTGGTATTGGCATCCTCAAAGTCATGCAGCACGGTCTGTTCCTGGCGGAAATTTTTGGCGATCGCAATCCCGCTCACCGTCTCCTTGATGGTGGAGTTGACA
>CALESS010000368.1 GCA_937907495.1 uncultured Anaerolineaceae bacterium | reverse complement strand
ATTATCCGAACCTGGAAAACCGCTCACCTGGAGGATAACGCCGGGGAGAAGGTTACGGTTTATTATCCAAAGTTGGTTTCCGGTGACCGCATCATGCGGCCGGGGTTGAAGTTTAAGGTCGAAGGCACCTTCCTGGATAAATTGGACTTCCTTTCTCTCATGGTTGCCTTATTCCTGGGGACGGCTGCCCTACCCCACATCCTCATCCGCTATTACACCGTACCCAACCCGGCCAGCGCCCGCAAATCCACCATCGTGGCCATTGCAGCCATTGGCTTTTTCTATATTCTCACCCTCTTCATGGGCTTGGGTGCGATGACGAACGGAGTGATCAACCCGGCAGACAGCAATATGGCCGCGCCTTTACTGGCGCGCTCCTTTGGCCAGTTGCTATTTGCCATCATTTCCGCCATTGCCTTTGCCACCGTTTTGGGAACCGTCAGCGGTTTGATTGTGGCGGCTTCGGGTGCGGTGGCACATGACTTGTTCGATCGGTATTTCAAGATCAAAATGGATGATCACCAGAAGGTGACCGCCGGAAAGATCACCGCATTTATCATCGGCGGGATTGCCATCCTGTTGGGGATTTTGTTCAAGGGCATGAACGTCTCTTTCCTGGTGGGGCTGGCGTTCGCCGTGGCGGCATCTGCCAATCTGCCCGCCATCATCATGCTGCTGTTCTGGAAGAAGACCACCTCCAAGGGCATTGCGGCTTCGATTGTGGTGGGCATCGTCTCTTCCCTGACCCTGATTGCCTTCTCCCCCGAATTGTATACGCTCTACGGTCTGAATCCGCTGGATGCACCCGTTCCTCTCAACAACCCGGGGATTATCTCCATTCCGTTGAGCTTCATTACCCTGGTGGTGGTCTCATTGCTGACACCCAAGGCGGAAAAGGCAAAAATCTAATCGAAATCTGCGGGCTGGATGTGCCAGCAGGGACATCCAGCCCCGCCCTTTCCAATCGTTTTCCCTGCCAGACAAGATGTTGGTATGAACGAAACCAGCCTGGTTAATTTTCACACCCATTCCATCTTTAGCGATGGGGAACTCCCGCCGGAAGTTCTGGCTGCAAACCTGGCCCTGGCGGGGGTGCGGTATGCTGCATTAACCGATCACGATACGATTGAAGGCCTGCCGCGTTTTGAGGAAGCGCTAAAAAAGCGCGGCATTGCCTTCCTCTCCGGCGTGGAGCTGACCACCCAGTTCAACGGGCGGGAGGCCCACCTGTTGGGTTTGGGCTTTGACCCGGAAAACCCGGCCCTGATTGCCACCCTGCTTTCCCTGCGCCAGGTGCGCAACCTGGAAGTACACAGCATCGCCGGGTCTTTACGCAGGGTGGGCAGCAACCGCACCAATGGCACGGAAACCTCTCCGGCGGTCAGTGCGGCGCCCAATGGCCGGCTGGATATTGCGGCTGCCATTGAGCTGATCCACCAGGCGGGCGGGCGCGCTTTCTGGGCGCATCCCCTCACTTATGAAGCAGACGAAAACGAACTGGATGCCTTGCTCGTGGATTTGAAATCCTGGGGGTTGGATGGGATTGAA
>CALESS010000367.1 GCA_937907495.1 uncultured Anaerolineaceae bacterium | reverse complement strand
TTCCCCTCCAGGGTGGCTGCAATCCGCTCCTGCACTGCCTGTGTATCCAGCCCGATAATCGCGACCAACTTATCCCGCCCGGTCTTACCGGAAACGATTTCAATTTGCGATTCCGCCACGTCCAGGATCTCTGCAATATACCGCACCAATTCATCATTGGCCCGGCCATCCACCGGTGCAGATGCCAGGCGAATTTTGATCGTCCCCTCCGCCCGGATTGCGCTAATCATGGTGCGCCCTGCACGAGGCGTCACCCGCACCTGGATCGCCGCACCGGATTGCTGATCGTGAATTCGAAATTTTCGCTCGCTCATTCCATCACCTCAAAGCATTCAAGAGAAGCACCAGTAGATATTCAACCACCTGGATTAAGAGAATAAGGATGATTGGGCTAATATCAATGTTGGAAATCGGCGGCACAACCCTGCGGAGGGGCGAAAGGAAAGGCTCCACGATCCGCTCCAGATTCATTCGTATTGGATGATACGGTTTCATAAAATAGGATAAAAATACCGTGACCAGCACAATAACAAAGGCGAGCCTGGCGAGAATATGAACCATGTTTACAAGGATATTGATCATCAATAATTTCTCTTTTCAGAAAGTTAGACTTTTTTGGGCCGTTCACCCACAATAGCCGTACCCACTCGCACGATTGTCGCACCCTCTTCCACAGCCACCATAAAATCATAACTGGTGCCCATGGATAACTCATCCCATTTCATCCATGCCAACCGTTCACGTAAATATGTTTGTAATCTCCTCATCTGCACGAAATGTGGCCTGGATTGCTCGGGGTTCTCATATATGGGCGGCATGGTCATCAAACCCCGTACGTTCAGATTCGCCAGCCCACCAATTTGCTGGAACGGCTCCAACAAATCCCCCCACGTTTCCGGCTGGCTGGCATCAAAACCAAATTTGCTGCTTTCCCCTCCTACGTTCACTTCCAATAACACCGGCAAGGTGCGCTTGAACTCCGTCAAACGTTCATTGAGCTTGACAGCCAACCCCAGGCTATCCACGGATTCAATTATATCAAAATGTTCCGCCACCAAGCGGGCCTTCCGGCTCTGCAAATGTCCGATCATGTGCCAGCAGACGTTCTCAAACTCCGCCAGGGCAGCCATTTTCTCCACCGTCTCTTCCGGGTAATTTTCGCCAAAGCTCCTCACTCCCGCCCGATAAGCCGCCCGCAGCACTTCCGCAGGGTGTCCCTTGGTTACGACCACCAGCTCCACCAACCGCACCGCTTCCTTGCTTCGCTTTTTGGCCGCCTCAATTTCCCTCAATATGTTTTCATACTTTTGCTG
>CALESS010000366.1 GCA_937907495.1 uncultured Anaerolineaceae bacterium | reverse complement strand
CAGCCATTTTGAAATTTAGTTTTTCTGCAAAGGTCTGTAAGCGCCGATCGGTAAAATCGCCGATATTTTCGCCGGTCTGGTTGGCGTAAATCACCTGGGCGTATTCCCAGAATTTGCCCTGGTCCATGGCGCAATAGGCGGCTTCGGCAGCCCGGTCTGATTCTTTTGTGGCGGCACGGTCATCAATAAACGAAAAGGCATTGGAAACGAAATAGACTTTACCGGTATTGATGTATTCGGTTACCAATTGTGGAAAAGTGTTTTGGAAGAAGATATCGCAAGCCGGACATTGGAAGTCAGAGTATTCATCAATGCGCACAGGGGCATTGGGGTCGCCGAGGGTATTTTGATTGGCGTTGGTGTAGGTCTGAATTTCCGGCATTTTAACATCTCCGACGGGGCGGATGTTGGGCCAGATGAGAAGAAAAGCCACCACCAGGGCAAAGGCGGCCACAATAAGGATGGCGACGTTTCTCTGGCGGGAATCGGTGCGGCGGTTGCGGGCGCGAATTTCGGAGCGTTTGCTTGGGGTACGGTTTGGCATCGGTTCAATCTCCAGTTCAGGTTGCGTAAATTATTCCATAAAAGGTCAGAAAAGTAAAGAAAGGGATTACTCAGCACGACTGAGGGGATAAGCAAACACCGGGTAGGAATCACCGGTGAGCGAAAAGCCAGCTTGCTGGTAGAGCGCCAGGGAAGAGTCGTTATCCTGCTGGGTGTTGACCGTAAGGCGCGTGCCGCCCTGCCGGAAAAAATGAGCGCTGAGGTCTTGAAGCAAAGCCGAACCATACCCCTGGCGCTTCACGGCGGGGTGGATTGCCAGCCGTGCTAGATGTGCGTTGAAGATGGAGGAGGTGCTGATCTGGTAGCCCATGATTTTGTCATTCACTTCGAGAACGGTACAATAAGCAGCCTGACGCCAGGCTGCTTTAAGAACGGAGAACGAGTTTTGCCAGAGTGGATGAAAGGAGAGACGGTCCACCTCCGTTACCTGTTGCAGGTCGGCAGCCTCCATTGGGCGAATGCGTGGAGGGGGAGAGATGGTACGCTCCGACAGCAGGGCGGGGGTTAATTCCCGCTCCAATACCACGATCTCCTGGTGCTGGTGAAAACCATTCTCCTGGAGAATGGCGGTGAACCAGTGCTGCAAGGAGATGGCTGCAAGCCATTGAATATGGGGCTGGCTTTGGATGAATTCCAATGCCTGGGGAAAAAGGGCTTTCCACGTCTGGGCCGGTTTATATTCAGTTACCGAAAGAAACAAATGTACCCAGCATACCCCGGGGGGGTCTT
>CALESS010000365.1 GCA_937907495.1 uncultured Anaerolineaceae bacterium | reverse complement strand
CTGGGCTTCCAATTGCTGGGCTTTGGCCAGGACGACATAGGCGCCCTCGGCATGCAGGGGTTGAACGCGTTTCGAGAATGGCATGCGGCCTCTTAAGGAACTTCAGGATTTAAAAAATTGATAGAGCAGTTGGTCCACCTCGGCCTGGATGGCGGGGGAGGGCGTTTGAAGTGGTTGGCGCGGGGCACCACCCTGCAAACCGATTTGATCCATGGCGTATTTGATAGCCGGGATGCCGTAACGCACTTCCAGGGCTTCGGAGAGGGGGGCGAGAGCCAATTGCAATTGGAGGGCTTTGTCCAGGTCGCCCGCGCGGAAGGCACGGTAAAGCTGAGCAATGGGGCCGGAAACCAGGTTACCGAGGGCGAAAATACCGCCCGCGCCGCCCATGGTAAGGAAGGGGTATAGTCCGGAAGCCAGGCCGGTGAGCACCTGGAAATCCGGCCGTTGGGCGAGGACGGTTGCCAGGCGGGGCAGACTGGCGGAGGAATCTTTGATGCCATGGATATTGGGATGCTCAGCCAATTGGAGGATCGTGGCGGAGGAAATCTCCACCCCGGTGAAGCCTGGAAAATTGTAAAGCAACACCGGCAGCGGTGAGGCATCGGCAACGGCGATGTAATGGCGGTAGAGGGCTTGCTGATCAGGTTTGAAGTAGGAGGGAGTTAGCACCAGGACAGCATCCGCGCCGGTGAAGGCGGCAGCCTGCACCATGTGAATGGTGGCGCGGGTGGATTCGGCTGCGGTTCCTGCAATGAAGCACTTCCCTGCCTGGTGGAGGAGAGGTGCGCAGAAGCTCCAGAGTTGGATGCGTTCCTCAAGGGTGAGGAAGACGGCCTCTCCGGTGGTGCCGGTGACAACGATGCCATCTGCACCTTCAAACATCCAGCGTTCCAGGTTGTGCTGCAAATGAGCGAGGTTGATGGCCTGCTGATCATCAAAGGGGGTGGTGATGGCAATATATGTACCGTGGAAATCCATGGCTGATTCCTCCAAAAAGGGATGGGCTAATTATGCCTCATTTTTGATTGGGAGGGGAGAGATGGATTTGTGGATTAGGATGCGAGCGAGCGGGAGCGATCGCGCAGCACCCTGTGGGCGGGATTTGAACCCGGAATCCGCACAAATAAAGACTCTCAGTGCAGAGAGTCTTTCGAGCGGGAGCGATCGCGCAGCACCCTGTGGGCGGGATTTGAACCCGGAATCCGCACAAAAAAAGACTCTCAGTGCAGAGAGTCTTTCGAGCGGGAGCGATTGCGCAGCACCCTGTGGGCGGGATTTGAACCTGGAATCCGCACAAAAAAAGACTCTCAGTGCAGAGAGTCTTTCGAGCGGGAGCGAT
>CALESS010000364.1 GCA_937907495.1 uncultured Anaerolineaceae bacterium | reverse complement strand
AATTCCCCTCTGGCGGAGGGCTGAACGGGAAACCCTGGGGGTGAAAAACCAGGCCGCTTTTTTCTTGCAGCTCCCGGAAGATTGCGTTGCCCTCCCGGCGGGTGAAGCGCTCAAAAACGACCTTCCAGCAACCGATAAAACGTTGAGCCACGGAGGCACCGGAGAAAATTGGTTTTCCCGGTGACCTCGGTGGCTCCATAGAGAGAACGGGGCCGGCGTGGCGGGGCTTCCGCCCTATTTGGCGCCTGTTTCGATCTGGACTCCTTCAAAGACCACTTCCACATCCTCGGCATAGCGCAGGCCGTTCTTTTCATCGTGGCGCATGAACTTGGGCGCCTGGATGTGCACCCGGATGGTGTATGCCCCATCGCCGGGAAGCTGCCAATTGCGCCCATAATGGTATAACCACGGATGCCAGATGAATTCCTGCTGGTGGCTGCCAATTTGCTTGCCCGCCTTATCTTCCACTGTGACTTTGACGGATAAGTTGGGGATGAAGCGGTTGTCTGCTCCATCCCGCACAGAAATTTCAATGTGACAATTCTCTTTTTCCGGGTCATGCCATTCGAGCTTGCCATTTTGCAGATGGTACATCCCCTCCGCTTTTTCGATCGCCAGGCCTACCACATAATTGCCGGCTTTCTTTTCGGCGCCGGTATCGGCCACCTCTTTGGACATATGGTTTAATGCCTTCAGGTACGCCTTGCCTTGCTCCTGCGCCATTTCCAATTCTTCATTGCTCGCTTCATCACTCTTCTGCATGGGTGGGTTCTGATAATTGGTTTGCATTGTATCGTTTCTCCTTGGGTTGAATCTCTCCCGGGAGGGGCTGCTGCCCTCCCCGCGAGGCGCTTTTGGTTCCATAGGTGTTGGCATAAACCTGGGTAAACTCTGCCCCCAGGAACAGGATTTGAGCAGAGTAATAAACCCAGACCAACAAAAATACCAGGGAAGCGGCTGCTCCAAATTTATCGGCTACTGAACTGTTTGCCAGGTAATAGCCAATGGCCAATTTGCCCAGGCAAAACAAAAGAGCGGTGACAATTCCTCCCACGGTCACATCCCGCCAGGCGATGTGCCTCTCCGGCACAAATTTGAAGATCAGCATAAAAATGAAACTTGTCAGGGCCAGGGTTGCCAGGTTGCTGATGATGAAAATCAGCGCATCCGAAAATGCCAGCCAGCCCAGGGCGTTGCTCAGCACCTCCAGTATCGAATTCAGCAGCGAGGAGAGGATTAACAACCCTCCCAACCCCAAAATCATGGCAAAGGCCAGCAAGTCATCCAGGATTTTCTCCTGGATCGGCTTCCAGAATCCCTTCTTTTCCTCGGGCTTTACCTCCCAAATGACATTCATGGCGTTGCGTAATTCAACAAAAATACCAATTGCACCCAGGATGAGCACCACCACTCCGATAATGGTGGCAACCACCCCGCCGCCCGAACCGATGCTGACATTGGAGATGATGGATTGAATATAATCTGCCCCTTCGCTCCCCAGGAATTGCTGAATTTGATACATCGCCTGGCGTTCGATGGCGGTTCGGCTCCAGAACAGACTGGCAACCGTGATGGCGATGATCAGCAAAGGAGCCAGGGAGAAAATGGTGTAATAAGCCAGGGCAGCCGCCAGGCGCGAGGCCCGGTCATCCACCCATTCCCGGTAGGTTTTTTTGAAGAGATCTGTCACTTTGCGGATAAAGCTCATTTTCTGCATTTACACTTCCCATCATAAGGGTTGCGCCGCACGGGTTCGTGCGGCGCAGCCGTGCTCTTTAGGACTTAAGAGCGTCCTGGGCGTCCTGGATCCCTCGATCCAGGATATCCTTCTCTGCGGTCATTGCTTTTTGACCAACCTTTTTCAACCGTTGAGCCTGAGTCCGAGTCTTGTCAACAACTTCTCCAGCGACCTCACCCAGCTTTCCCCGCTTCTTGTTGATGGTGGAGACTGCTGTATCGCGAAGTTCGACCCCCTTTTTGGCAATCATCGCCCGGGTTTCCCGGCCGGATCGGGATGCAGTCAAAAGTGCAACCGCTGCCGCAATCACGCCGCCCAGAATAAATCCTTTAATCCACTTGCTCCCAAACATTTGATCTTTCTCCTTTTCTGCAATTGCTTGCCTACCTGTATTTGATACACTGTGCTTCGACCGGAGGACTTCACATCTTCCCCATCCTGTTCGGTGGGCATCTGCATTTGTCCTCGGATGTTCTCATTCTAAAAAGAATGGGCGCCAAAAGGAATAAGGAACTCGCCGTTATCGGGTTAGGGTTTTCCCTACCTCCCGGCAATTAAATCACAGTGAAGGTGCCAGCCAGCCCCATGGTGAGAGGCGGATTGTTCTTGAGATATTCCTGCAAGACCGGGATCAGCTTTTCAGGGTGCTGCTGGCGGTTCTGGCCGAATTGGGCAGGCACACCCTGCTCGGTGATGAAAGCTGCCTGGTAGCGGGCATCCGGGCGCACTTCCGTGTGCCCCGCAAAGAGCTTCTGAATGCGCTCTCCGGGCGGATTCTCAATCTTAATCAGTGCCCGTAACCCGAGGCAGCGCTTGACATAGCCGCCCATCTGTTGGAAGGGATCCCGCGAGAAGGTGTGTTCCAGGTTTTTTTCGAGCATGGTGCGGATTTCTTTCCCGCTTAATTCAACGGTGGAAATGGGCGGGTTCATGGGGGCGAGGTTGTAGAGGTCATCCAGCCGGATGGGCCCTGGCAGGATGGGCGCACCATAACG
>CALESS010000363.1 GCA_937907495.1 uncultured Anaerolineaceae bacterium | reverse complement strand
GGAATAACCGCTGCCCACTCCCCAATTCTTCTTCTTTTACAATGGCATAATAGACTATTTCCGTCATCTAATCTTCTTCCTCCAACAGGCTGTCGGATGCGCTCCCCAATCCATAGATGCCCGCCTTCAAAACCTTCAGAGAGAGCAGGGCACATTTCAATCGAACCGGACCCAACTCAATTCCGAGATTGTCCAAAATGTCTTGGCGGGTGATTTTCTTCACTTCCTCAATATTTTTGCCAATAATCGATTCGAGCAGCAAATCTGCCGATGCCTGGGAAATAGCACATCCATGCCCGCTGAAAGCTGCCTCTGTAACGATATTATTCTCATCAACACGCACATCAATCCGGATTTGGTCTCCACATAACGGATTTTCGTCCTCAAACGAAAAATCGTGTGGTTCCAATACCCCCTGAAATTGCGGATTTTTATATCGTTCGATAATCACTTCCCGGTACAAATCATCCATGGTTCCTCATCCAAACATTTTAATTACTTTATGCAATCCCGCCGACAGTTTATCCACTTCTTCCCGGGTGTTATACAGGTAGAAACTGGCCCGGCTGGTGGCAGGCAGGTTGAACTTTTGGTGCAGCGGCATGGCACAGTGATGCCCCGCCCGGACGGCTATCCCGTCTTCATCCAATATTTGGGCTACATCGTGTGGGTGAATGCCTTCGATGGAAAACGAAATCACCCCGCCCCGGTTATTGGGATCACTTCCAAATATTTTTAGCGCCGGAATGGCGGATAACTGCTGCCAGGCATGGCGGGTTAGTTCATGTTCGTGCGCTGCGATCTTATCCATGCCTATCTCGGCCAGGTAATCCACCGCGGCGCCCAGCCCAATGGCTTCTGCGATCGCCGGGGTACCAGCCTCAAATTTGTGGGGCAATTCGTTCGGGGTAAATGTTTGCAAAAAGACCTTGCGGATCATATCCCCCCCACCCAGGAAGGGAGGCATTTTCTCTAAATATTTCTCCTTACCATACAACACCCCAATGCCCGTTGGCCCGCACATCTTATGCCCGGAGAAAGCCAGAAAATCCACATCCAGATCAACAACATCCACCACAAAGTGCGGAACGGATTGCGCCCCATCCAAGAGAACCACTGCCCCGGCCTGATGCGCCCATGAGATCATCTCCTTCGCCGGGGGAATGGTTCCCAATACATTGGACATTTGCGTAAAAGCCACCAACTTCGGCTTTCGCTCCAGCAATTCCCGAAAGACCGTCAGATCGAGTAAGCCGCTTTCCAGAACTGGGATAAAGGCCAGGCTGATATTTTTCTCAGCCGCCAGCATCTGCCAGGGCACCAGGTTGGAATGGTGCTCCATTTCGCTCAGGATTACCAGGTCGCCCGCTTGCAAGGTTGACCGTCCGTACGTCTGCGCCACCAGGTTAATCGCTTCTGTCGTATTGCGGGTGAAGACGATCTCCCGAGAGGACCGCGCATTAATAAACCGCCTTATTTTCTCCCGTGCCCCCTCGTAATCCTCCGTCGCTTCTTCCGCCAGCCGATGAACCCCACGATGGATGTTGGCATTGGTATGACGGTAGTAGCGGTCCATCGCTTCGATGACGCGCCCTTCGAAGAGCGCTCGCGTCTCGATGAGCGACGGTCCCGCGTCCTC
>CALESS010000362.1 GCA_937907495.1 uncultured Anaerolineaceae bacterium | reverse complement strand
CTATGACAATCGGTTTCGACTGGGGATAAATTATCATGGTGGTGAATTGGTGGTCAATTATCCGCTGGACAGTAAACCTTACTCTCCACCATATTACGCACCGGATAACGACCTGCTGCGGGAACTGAGCAGGGCTTATGCCAACCTCAACCCCACCATCCTGGCGGGTGGTTTTGAAGATGGGGTGACGGTGGGGTGGGAATGGTACATAGTGCGCGGCGGGATGCAGGATTGGGCTTACCACTGGCGGGACGAATTGCATGTCACCATTGAGGTCAGCCAGACCAAAAAGCCTTCCTTTACCGCCCTGGATGATTATTGGAATGACAACCGGGAAGCGATGCTGGTTTGGATGGAGCAGGCCTTGACCGGAGTGGTGGGGGTGGTGAGCGATGAAAAGACCGGGCTGCCCCTGGATGCAACGGTTACCGTAGCTGAAACGAATAAGACCCTGCGCACCGATGCAGATGCGGGAGACTATCACCGGCCTTTGCTGCCGGGCGTGCATACATTGACGGCAGCTGCCACCTGTCACTTGCCGCAGGAGGTACAAATCACCGTCCCGGCGGTTGGGGCAGCGGTTCAAAATTTCGCCCTGCAGCCCACCGGTGTTTCCGGGGTATTGCGAGACCAGGCAACCGGCCTGCCGGTGGATGGCGTTGTGCGCATCCTGGATGCCATCGGCGAAGCCTTCAGCGCCGCCGATAGCGGCGAGTATGATCTCTCCGTTTGCCCGGGCACCTACACCTTACAGGTGGAGGCTGTTGGTTATGAGATGCAGGAGAAGGTCGTCACAGTGGGCAGCCGGCTGGTGGTGAACTTTGACCTGGTCAGCCTGCCATTGCTGAATATCTACCTGCCAGCCATTCTGAACTAAGAGGGGTAGCCGGCGGCCTGGCAGCGCAGGGAGAAGCAATTCGAGGGTGAAACTGCCTGGCCGCAGCAGGAATCAAAAACGCTCCGGTATTTCCGGAGCGTTGGTTGGGTTTGCGAAGGGGTATTAGAGAAGAGTAACGTTGACGGCCTGCAAGCCCTTGGGACCTTTTTCGATCGAGAACTCGACCCGCTGTCCCTCTTCCAAATTACGGTAGCCTTCCATGGCGATGGCACTATAGTGGACGAAGACGTCCGGGCCATTTTCCTGGGAAAGAAAACCAAAACCTTTGGTTCCATTGAACCATTTGACTGTTCCTACAAAACGCTCAGCCATTGTAACAAGCCTCCAAACAAAATGTTGATATTGCAGGAGCAGGTGGTTCAAGGGGCGGAAACAAAAAACGACTTACACCGGATTGCTGTAAGCCGACTTGAGTACCCAGGGTCCAACAAGAACATCTACCACGCATCCTACTGGCTCTTATATTACCTTATTCCTCCAAATGAGTCAAGGTTTTTAGATAAAATTAATCTAAATTCGTCCCTCTAAGGAATTTTAAGGCCGAATGCGTTGAGGAGCGGGTATAATCTTGCCCATGGAGAGATTGAAAAAAAGCGCACTTGAATTATTTGGCCTGCACTTGAATCCCCGGCAGATGGTACAACTGGCAGCCTATGAAAATGAACTACTGGCATGGAACCAGAAGTTCAACCTGACGGCGATCCGGGATGCAGAGGGTATCCGGTCGAAGCATTTTCTAGATTCAATATCCTGCAGCCGGGCCTGGGGTGCGGCGCAGCCTGCCCGCCTGATTGATGTGGGCACCGGGGCCGGTTTCCCGGGGCTGGTGCTGAAAATTCTCTATCCCGCAATGCGCCTTACCCTGGTGGATTCGATTGGTAAAAAGATGGAATT
>CALESS010000361.1 GCA_937907495.1 uncultured Anaerolineaceae bacterium | reverse complement strand
TGCGATGTGGGCCTGTGTAAACCCCACCCGCGGGTTTTCTCACTGGCGGCAGATTTTTTCCAGACCAGCCCGGCTGAAATGTTGATGATTGGCGACACCCTGGAAACCGATGTTGCCGGAGCGCGGAATATCGGCATTCACTCCCTCTGGATCCGGCGGCGGGCCAATCCAAGGCTGGAATCCGATACGCCGGAAGAATTCCAGCCGGAATATGTGCTGGATACCCTGGCGGAAATCCCCTCCTGGTTGGAGATTACTGACTTCGATTGTGAGGCACAGTGAAAGGGTATCGCCAAATTTTGCCTTACCTGGCCTTACTGGGGGGTGTACTGGCGCTCAGCTTTTCAGCCTTATTTGTACGCTGGGCATCCACTGCTGGTGGTGCCCCCGGAACGGTCACTTCGTTTTACCGGATGGTGATTGCCACGCTGGCATTGCTGCCGGTTTTCATCCAGCAACAGGCGAAAGTCAAATTCAGAATGCCCTGGAAATGGCTGACCCTGGCGGTTTTAGCCGGGTTGTTCAGCGCCTTCGACCATGCCATCTGGTCCACCTCCATTGAGTATACGCGGGTAGCCAACGCCACGCTGCTCAACAATATCTCTCCGCTGTGGGTGGCCCTGGTGGCGATGATCGTCTTTCGAGAAAAATTATCCAGCAGGTTCTGGCTCGGCCTGGGATTGACCCTGGCCGGGGCGGGGATTGTTTTTGGCAATGACATCATCAGCAATCCACACCTGAGCTGGGGAGATGCCCTCGCCCTGGTCTCCAGCCTGTTCTATGCCGCTTATTTCTTGTTCACCCAGCTCAGCCGCCGCCACTTAACCACCACGACCCACGTCTGGCTCGTGTGTCTCTCCGCCTCCCTGGTTTTGTTGGTGGTGTGCCTGGTACTGGATCTGCCCTTGAGCGGGTATCCCGCGCCGGTATACATGGCTTTTTTGGGCGCCGGGCTGGTCTCACAGACCTTTGGTTATTCTGTGATCGGCTATGCCCTGGGGCATCTGCCAGCCTCGGTGGTGGCGCCGACCATTGTCGCCCAACCGGTGATCACGGCCCTGGTGGCGATCCCGCTATTTGGTGAATCTTTGCACCTGGCCCAGTGGATTGGCGGCGCGGTGGTGTTGTTGGGAATTTACCTGGTCAACATCAGCCGGCTGGCGGTAAAAACCAACAAACCCACCGGGTTGCCGCAGCACCAACCGGAATAATGTATTCATTTACTTTTTGAGAAGATGTAGGATAATGAAGGCGATGATGGATCATAAATCAACCCTGCAAACGCTGGAAGCGGAGATCGAAGCGATCGTAATGGTGGACGTGGAAACGGCGGGGCCAGCCCCGAGCCTCTACCCGCTGCTCTCGATTGGCGCCTGCACCATTTTACAACCCCGCAAAACATTTTATATCGAACTGCAACCCGATAAATTGGCCGCTGAAGAAGAGGCGCTCTCGGTCAGTCATTTCACCCTGGAAGAACTGATGACCAATGGCATTGCACCCGCCCAGGCCATGTCCCAATTTGATGCCTGGCTTGCCAACGAACTTGGCGCGGCCAAACCCATTTTTGCAGCTTTCAATGCGCCGTTCGACTGGATGTTCATCAATGATTATTTCATCCGCTACCTCGGCAGAAATCCTTTCGGCCATAATGCCATGGATATCCGCCCGCTCTTCATGGGCCTGCGCGGGGTGAGCTGGAGCCAATCTTCCATGCGCAATGTCAGTCATCATTACCTGGAGAGCCGTGCCCTGATGCACCACGCTCTGCAGGATGCCCAGGATCAGGCAGATATGCTGCTCGGCATCCTGGAGGATTTGAAGATTATTGCTTCCAGAGAATGAGACGGAGAAGAAATAATAGCAGCCAGGGATCATAATTGTTTTGAAAGGAGAAAATCTGATGACAGACCAACCTGTAACCCCCGGTGAAGATTTACAACGCATCCTGGATTCCGCCAAACGACTGGGCGTGGAATT
>CALESS010000360.1 GCA_937907495.1 uncultured Anaerolineaceae bacterium | reverse complement strand
TGGGATGGGGCGTTAATTTCGCCTTTGTGAGCCTGAAAAATGTGCCGGCAGATAAACAATCCCAGACCGGAACCGCGCACATTGAAGGCCCGATCCGGGTTACGATAGAACCGGTCAAAGATGTAGGGAAGGGTCTGGGCGGGCAAGCCCGGTCCGTGATCGGCTATCTCGATGTATGAGTTGTGTTCATCTTGATGGATGCGAATTTCCACTGGCGAATTCGGCGCATATTTTTCGGCGTTGCCCAGCAGGTTTTCAAAGACTTGTGCCAACCGGCGGGGGTCCGCTATAACGGGGAGGAGGTGATCGTTGATATTCACGGTCACTTTTAATTTGGGATGGTGGAGACGGGCGCGCTGGAGGATGTCGTTCATCAGGGCATCCAAGCGTACCAACTGAAAATCCATGCGCATTTGGCCGGACATCAGGCGGTTGGAGTCGAGCAGGTTTTGGATCAATTCTTCCAGTTCGTCGGTTTCTTGATCAATGATGCGCAGGAATTCGATCTGGGTTTTCTGATCCCAAGTGATATCTGAGCGCAGGAGGGTGGTGGTATAGCCTTTGATGAAGCCGATCGGTGTGCTTAATTCGTGGGAAATGGTGGAAATAAAGTCATCCTGTAAGCGGGCCTGGCGGTGTTGGGCTTCCAAAAGCTCATAATCCTCCTGGAGGTGCTGCCTTTCCACCAACAGGCCGATCTGTTTGGCAATAAATTCTCCCAACCGAATGTTCTCCGGTGTAAAAGGTGGACCGCCAAAGCGAATGAAGATGATGACACCTAAAAACCGTTGTGCCACCAGGAGAGGGATGCCCAGTATGAAGGGGCGGCGCAGGCGGTCAATGGAGGGGTCCGCCGGGGGTTCCTGGATGGTATTTTCCCGCGTTTGGAGAATTTGGTTGGCAATGGCCTCTCCCCAGGTGACATCCGGCCCGGCAGAGCGCCCCCGGCCTACAGCCTTGGCGTACATGACGTCCAGATTGGCGACCTCGTTATCGGAGATATAAACCGCCAGATTATCGAAAATGAGAATGGAGCGGACGAGAAGGCTGATCTCGTCCAATGCCGGCTTCCATTCGGCGGATTGGACAACGATGCGGCTGATTTCGTACAGGTGATCCAGGGTTACTTCACTGAGCACTACCGGGCGGGTGGCCATCTGGCACCTCTTTCTGATTTACGATAACTTTTTATTCTCTGCTATTTTTAGCACAAATTCGAACCGACTGCCATGCCCCACGGAGGAGGTCAGGTTGATAACGGAGCCATGAGCCTCGATGATTTTCTTTACCAGGGCCAGGCCCAGCCCCATGCCACCGGCTTTGCGGGTGGAAGAGCCATCAATCTGGTAGAACGGTTCAAAGACATGGCTAATCTTTTCCTCCGGGATGCCCAAACCGTTATCGGAAACACTAATCATCACCAGGTTTTCATCCACTTCAATTCCAAGTGAGATACTTCCGCCTTTGGGAGTGAATTTGATGGCGTTTTCCAGAAGCTGGGTGAGAACCCAGGTGATTTTTTCTTCATCCCCCTGGATATAAGGGAGGTCTTCAGGGCAATCCACCCCAAAATGAATGGACTTATTGGCAGCCTGGGAAATTCCATATGAGGCGGCAGATTTCACCAGGCGTTTCAGATCAAAAGGCCTTACCCGGATAAAAACCTGGCCCTGCTCCGCCGAGGAGAAAAGGATCAAATCCTCAATGAGATGGGCAAGGCGGTCGGTGGATCTTTCGATGACTGCCAGGGCCTGTTTTTGTTCTGCAGTAAGTTCACCAAGTTCGCCGGTGATGAGCAGGTCTACATACCCGCGCTGGTGGGTAAGGGGTGTGCGCAATTCGTGGGAGATGTTGGCGACAAAATTGGCTTTTTGCTCGTTCATCTCTGCCAGGCGGCGAATGGCATCTTGCAGTTCAGCAGTGCGCTGCTGCACCCGCAATTCAAGCTTTTGGTTGGCATCTTGCAGGGCGGAGCGTAGCAAGAGAATTTGCTCGGTTAAGGCCCGGTCGAGTGTGGGGCGGTCAATAATTCCTTGTTCAATTAAGAGGTTGCCCACCAGGGGAACGGGCAAGCCTTGATTGCGGAGTTCAACCTGCCGGGCGAGGGCTTTTTGCAGATCGGTGTTGCTGATGAGGCCCTTTTCCACCAGGTAATCTCCAAAACGGGAAAAGAGGATTTCGGGGGTGATGTGAGTGGTATCTACAGGCATTTAATTCCCCCACACCCACTCACCACCAATAACCACCCCGGCTGGAGCAAGCTGCCAGAGCTGTGCCGAGGGGAGGGTGAAGGGATCTTGTTCGAGAATGATGAAATCCGCAAAAAAGCCCGCTGCCAGTTGACCGAGGTCGTTCTCGTAATGCCCGGCAAAGGCAGGTGTGGTTGTGTAGCCCTGGAGAGCCCGGGCAAGAGAAATTTTTTGAGAGGGATACCAGCCAGCCGGGGATGGATCACCATTGGGGCGGGTGCGGGTGACAGCGGCGTGAAAACCGAGGAAGGGGTTGGGGGTTTCCACCGGGGCATCGGAACCGAGGACGAGGGGCCAGGCGAGGTCCGGCGGCTCGAGGCGCTCGCC
>CALESS010000359.1 GCA_937907495.1 uncultured Anaerolineaceae bacterium | reverse complement strand
TTGTCCCCCGCCCGCGGTAGACAATTCCCAGGCCAATGCCCAGCAGCAATGCCCCGTAGACACAGTTCAGGATTATGTCATCCACCACCCCGCCCGCCGGTAAAAAGTAAGCCAAAAAGTCGGTGAAGAAAGAAAATGCCGCAATTGCCAGGGCTGTGCGCAACACAAAGCGCGGCCCGCCCAAAAAGCGCCAGCCGAGGAAAAACAGCGGCACATTGCCAACGAAAACCATCAGGCCGATCGGCCAGTTGGTGAACGAGTGCAGAATCTGGGCAATGCCGCTGATGCCGCCGCTGACCAGTTCTGCCGGCACCAGGAACAGCCGCATCGCCAGCGCCTGGATCAGCGCCCCGATCAATACCAGGCCGTAATCCAGGGCGGATTTCCAGGAAAAATCAAACTTTAAGACCCTGTTCCAGAATTCCTGGCGGGTTAATTTGCGGGGTACTCTTCTCATCAAATCATCTCCTCGGGTAAAAGTGCGGAGTGAATTATACCTTTGAAAGCGCCCGCCGCCGGTTCAAAAATTCGCGCCTCAACCCCCTGCCCCCGGCGGATCTCATACAACCCCCCGATCGCTTCGGCAAGAGTTATTAAAAGTCACAGGCGATGGATGACCTCTGTCACTTGCCGCTTGCTTTATTGGCGAATATCATTAAAATATTAATATCTAGAGAAATATTACCTTAATTTCCACAAAAGCGACCCACCCCGCGGGCTGGCCTACGCAAAACGGTATTTTTTCAGCACTCACTGTAGGGGCCAGGCTGCCGGAAGAACAAAGAATTTTTAGTAAAGATGACCATCAACGGTTGCTTCACCCCTGCGTACCAGGTTTGAACACATCTATCAAATAAAGGAATTGTTCCATGCAAATTACACGTCAAGCAGATTATGCCTTGCGGGCCATGCTTTACCTGGCACGCCTGGAGCCGGGTAAACGGGCGGCGACCAGCCAAATTGCCGGAGATAAGCGCATCCCGCCCTCATTTTTAGCCAAGATCATTTCGCAATTATCCATTGCCGGGCTGATTTCAACCGCCCGCGGGGCAAAGGGCGGCGTCTCCCTGGCCCGGCTTCCGGAACACATCTCGGTTCTCGAAGTGGTGGAAGCCATTGACGGCCCCATCATGCTCAACGACTGCACCCATGATCCGGCGGAATGTCCCTTTGGGGAAGACTGCCCCCTGCATACCGTGTGGTGCACAGCCCAAAGCGAATTGGTGGAGCGCTTGCGCGGGACTACCTTTGCCCAATTTATCGAAAAGAAGCCCCAGGAAGCTTGACGAATAAGGATCATTGAAATGGCTGGCGGAACGCAGATACATCGGGAATGGGTTTTGGTCTTACAGAATGGCGACATCGTTATAGACTGGGGCGAAGGCGTCTTCCAGGATGTGCGCAGCGGTGAATTCCTGCGCGTACCGGAGCGGGAGGTCAGTCACCGGGCAGACGATGAAATTATGGAATGGCTGCGCCGGGCTGGCAGGGTGGTGCGCTACGACTCCAAGCTGGTGGAATTCTCCAACCTGCCGGAACGTCCCTTGGATTTGATTGAATAACTTGCAAGCCAGGCCGAGTTGACTTCTTCCCGCCGTACCTTTTGGATATTACTCATCACCCTGCTGCTGACCATCGGGGTGATGGTTCTTGTCGCCTCGCTGGCTCCGGCGGAAAAAGACCTCGGCACCAAAGTGCGGGTGGTTTACTTCCATGGAGCCTGGGTCTGGGCGGGCAAGGCTGCTTTTGGCCTGGCTGCCCTGGCTGGTTTACTCGGCTTGCTGCGCCTGCGCGCTGATTGGACGGGCTGGTCGCTGGCGCTGGGACGGGCGGGCCTCACCTTCTGGCTGACTTACCTGCCGATGTCGCTGTGGGTGATGCAATTGAACTGGGGAGGACTGTTCCTGGATGAGCCGCGCTGGCGGGTGCCGTTTGCTTTCGGCGTGGCTGGCCTGCTGCTGCAAATCGCTTTGGCGCTCTTCAATACCCCCTGGCTGACCAACCTGGGCAACCTGTTCTATGGGGCAGCACTGTGGATGGTGCTGGGCGGGTTGCAAAATATCCTGCACCCCGATTCCCCCATCTTCGGCTCGGATTCGGCCCACATCCAAATCTTCTTCATCGTCCTGGTGGGCCTGGCCCTGCTGGCGGGTGTGCTCATTACCCTGCTCTGGCGCCGCGCCGGCCCTTCTCCGCGCGCCAACCCCTAACCTTCGTAAAGAAACGAAAAATCCGCATGTCAAAAACTGAGCGCAGCCTGGGCGGGCAAGTGGCCCTGTTTGTACTGAATCGCACCGGCAACAATACTGCCATGCGGATGGTTTATCCCTTTCTGGGCGTTTTCGCAACCGGATTGGGAGTTTCGATTGAGACCATTTCCCTGGCGATATTTGCCCGCGCATTCACCGGCGTTGTAGCGCCCCTGGCAGCACCGCTGGCAGACCGCATCAGCCGCAAATTCAGCATGGTTCTGGGAACGGCTGTTTTCACCCTGGGCGCTCTTTTGCCGGTGCTCAGCCCGGCGTTCGGCTGGTTTGTCGTTTCCTTGATGTTGATGAATATCGGGGTCTTTATTTTCCTGCCGGCCATGCAGGCCTACATCGGCGATCAAGTGCCTTACGAACGCCGCGGCCGCATGCTCGGCCTGACGGAGCTTTCCTGGTCCTTTTCCACCATATTGGGTGTGCCCCTGGTGGCAGCCTTGATCTCTGGCGGCAATTGGCGTTCCCCTTTCCCCTACCTGGTCGGTTTTGGTCTCCTGATGGTCTTGCTGACGGTGGTGCTGGTTCCCAAAGCCCCGCCCCGCCAGCGGACGGAAGGCCGCCTGTTTGCCGGGCTGGGGATTCTGCTCAAATCCCCTGAGGCTCTGACCTTAATGACCATGGGCCTGTGCTTCACCCTGGGGAATGAGATCATCAATCTGCTATTTGGCGTCTGGCTGGAAGACCGCTTCAGCCTGCAAATTGGCGCCCTGGGGGCGGTAGCTGCCCTGATCGGGTTGGCTGAATTGAGCGGGGAGGGGCTGTCCAGTTGGCTGGCGGATCGAGTAGGCAAGTCGGTTTCCGTGCGCATCGGCAGCCTGCTCAACATCCTTTCCGCCGTGGCGCTCATGCTGATCGGCCGCTGGCAGTGGGGTGCCATTCTGGCCTTATTTTTCTTCTATCTTTCGTTTGAATTCATGCTGGTCAGCAGCCTGCCGCTGATTTCTGAGGTACTGCCGCAAGCCCGCGCCACCCTGATGGCGGCAAACATCATGTTCTTCTCCCTCGGTCGGGCGCTGGGGGCGCTGGGCGCGCCGTGGCTCTACGGCGTCGGGTTCTGGGTGAATGCGGCTGCAGCCATCCTCCTCAACCTGGCGGGTTTGTGGCTGTTGAGCCGGGTGAAGTTGAAGTAGCGGGGAAGTAGAGTTCAAATACCAGGGCGGCAAGCTGCTCCCGCCGCCGGAAGTACAGTTGGCCGCAGGTTACGGCACGGCATTGGTGATGATGAAAAAGCATGAATAGAACTCGATGCCATCCTCCAATTGCCATTGGCCGCGGAAGGGGGTCACGTTGCCGTTTT
>CALESS010000358.1 GCA_937907495.1 uncultured Anaerolineaceae bacterium | reverse complement strand
ATTGTGGGCGGCTACATAAATTACCGTGCCGGGTGCAACATTGAATTCGCAGCCATCCAGAAAATTCTGCGTTTCCTGCCACTCATAAATCTGAATATCACAGGCGATATAGACTGTGCCGCTCAGGGTCTGGTTGCAGAGCGGCCCATGAATGACCTGATCCACCTGGAGGGTCTTGCCGTTGATCTCGATCGAGAGAGGGCTGACGGGTTCTCCACCCGGTTCGGCGGCAGGGAAAGGAATGTCTCGTTTCTGATAGGTGAGATCCCCTTCCGTGCAGGAGGGTGATATTTCGGCCTGGCAGGCGCAAAGGGCCAGGCACAGGCAGCATAAAAGAAGGAATTTTTTCATCGTTTGGTTCTCCGGCGTTGGATTCGTTCCCTCAATTTTCCAATCGGGAAGGCCTGGTAAAGGCAAGGTTGGGCGGGCTGGGCAAGTATGCTCCGTTATTTTTTAGCATAATCCCAAACGCATTTCATTGCCTTTTGGCAAATTCCCTCTTGCCGGGGAGACCAAAATTTTCGTCCCCTGCCGCGGGCTGGATAGAATGCCTCTCCCGGGGGCGCTTAACCAGGCCGGTAATTCAATCTCTGGTATAGTTATCTTGAGAGGTGAGCCATGTCCACACTTGAAACCATTCTTGTCCAATCCCCCATTTTTGCCTGCCTGCCCGAAACCAGGCGGAAACAGTTGGCCCATTCTGCCATCCGGCGCAGCTTTCATAAAGGCGAAACGGTGGCCCACCTTGGTGAAATTTGGCCCTACCTGTTCATCATCACCAAAGGGGCAATTCATGCCCGCAAAAGTTCACAGGAGGGACGCAACCTGGTGGTCACCTCTTTTTTAGAGGGGGATATCTTCTGGGGGGTGGCGTTCTTCCATGAAAATTTGGAGATGCCTGTCTCCCTGGTGGCGGCGGAGGCGACCCAGATTTCCGTTTGGTCCCGCGAGCAGATGGTTCCCGTCCTGGAAGAGGAAGGCAAAGCGGCCTGGGAGCTGAGCCGTTTGATGATCCGCAAAATGGCTCGCGCAAGTGAAATTTTGGAGGAGATGACCTTTCAGCCGGTGGCCGGGCGGCTGGCCAAATTGTTGGTGGATAGCGGCGGAGCCGAGCCGCACAAATCCATCACCCGCAGCCTGACGCTGGATGAAATGGCAGCGCGCATCGGATCCACCCGTGAGATGGTCTGCCGCTTTTTACACCGTTTTGCCGATGACGGGATTATTGATATCACCCGCACGGAATTCAAGGTTACCGACCAGAAACGCCTGCAGGAGATCTCCCAAAACACCAAGGGCTGAAGCGGGCGGGATAGATAAGAACGCCCGGCAGGATTCTCTCCCTCCCGGGCGTTCTGTGTTGGATCGAATGAAGGTCAGGGCTGTGGCTGCATCACAGCCTGCCAGCCCTCTGCCAGGCGGGTGGTGGAACCATCTGCGGCCGCGATCAGTAAAAGCTCGGTTTCCGGCGGGTTCCCCTGGGCCACCAGCAGATTCTGTCCATCGGGCGTCCAGGACAAACCGTAGGCCTGGGTCAGCACGGCCAGGGGGCGGGGCGTGCCAGCGGGCAGGTCCAGCACCATCAGGGTGATGATGTTGTTCGGGTCCATGCCCTGGATGTCCAGGTAGGCAAGGCGGTCACCCTGGGGGGAGAAAAGCGGGTTGTAGGCGTAACGTTCGGCCCCATCCGGTGAGAGCTGGCGCAAACCGCTGCGATCGCGGTTGATGAGGAAGATGCGTTCGCTGTAAGAGGGAGTGTAGTTCAGGGTATCGTACAGCAGCTGGCTGCCATCCGGTGACCAATCCACGCTGCCAATCGCCTCTTCCCAGCGCACATATTGGCGGGATGCAAAGTCGTAGTAGGCAAACGGGCCGCGCCCTTCCATATAAATCAATTCATAGAAGCTGATGATCTGGCCGTTGGGTGACCACCTGGGGTCAGCCAGGGCATAACCGGCCTCCGGCTGAACCAGTTCACCCCCCTCCCCGCTATCCACGTCCTGCCAGAGAATTCCCGTCGCCAGGGTTGAATCCACCTGGCCGCGGGCGGTGAAATAATTGGGATCCGCTGTTTTGGCATACGCGATGAGATGGGTGGCGGGCTGCCAGGCGAAACCGATCACCCGGATGCCTTCCAGAATGACCCGGGTCTGCATGGTTTTAAAATCAATCACCAGCACATCGTCGCTATAGCTCCAACCATCCTGGCTCACAGTGCCGGTTTCCCGTTGGTAAGCCAGGTAACGTCCATCGGAGGACCAGGCTGGATTTTGATAGAAAATCACACCGTTGCTGTTGTTGCCGGAATAGCTCGCGGCATCCGTGGTGAGTTGCTGCCTTTCCAGGCGGATGGGATCCACCAGCCACAGGTTGCCATCCCGTCCAATATAGGCCACCAGGGAACTGCCAGGTGGGGTTGTAGGCGTGGCTGTGGCTTCAGCAACGGGCGCGGTGTGGGTTGGCACCGGGGTCGGGGCGGAGGTTTCCAACGGGGCAGCGGTCGGTGGGGCGGTGGGTGATTCTGCTGGCGCTGTGCAGCCCGTTAGTACCAACGCCAGGATCGTCAGAATATACAGAATGTTTTTCATGGGTCTCTCCTATACCAATAATCGTCTGCTCCCTGTGACGTGAGAGGCGCGTAAAAAGTTCCGCATTGGGGAGCTTTGGGGGGTGTGGCTTTACTTCGAATTGGGTTGCCGGACGATGGCATCCACCATGCGGGCCACGCGGCTCATGGTTTCCACATCATGCACGCGGATGATATCTGCCCCGCGCACAATGCCGACAGCCACGGCGGCGGCTGTGCCCTCCAGGCGTTGATCGGACGGCAGGTTGAGGGTGTAACCGATGAACGACTTGCGGCTGGCACCCAGCAGCAGCGGGTAGCCAATCGCCCGGATCATGTTCAGGCGGTTGATCAGTTCCAGGTTTTGCTCCATGGTCTTGCCGAAGCCAATGCCGGGGTCGAGGATGATGTGGCTTTCCCGGATGCCCGCAGTGAGCGCCTGTTGAACACTTTCCATGAGGCCGCGGCAAACCTCCCCCAGCAGGTCGTTATAGACCATCCCCACGTAGCGTCCGCCCAAGCGCTCTTGCAACTGGGCGTTTGCCGGGCGGCTGCGGTTGTGCATCAGCACAACCGGCGCGGCGTGGCGAGCAATGACAGCCGCCAGCTCCGGGTCGGCTTGCAGCCCCCAGACATCGTTGATCCAGTCTGCCCCGGCGGAAAGGGCGGCTTCGGCTACTTCCGCCTTGTAGGTGTCCACCGAGAGGATCGCCTGCGGGTGTGCCCGGCGAATGGCTTGCAAGGCGGGCAGCAGCCGTTCCAGCTCCTCACCGGCTGTCACCGGTTGGGAGCGGGGCCGGGTGGATTCAGCGCCCAGGTCGAGGATATCCGCCCCTTCATTCAAAAAGCGGCCTGCCTGGGCCAGGGCGGCTGCCACACCATCCTTCTCCTGCAATAAACCATCC
>CALESS010000357.1 GCA_937907495.1 uncultured Anaerolineaceae bacterium | reverse complement strand
GCTCTTCAATAAAGTTGGACAATACAATAAAAACGGAGCCTTGCACAAGGCTCCGTTTTGGATTTTTTCGAGTGAACCATTCCCCGCGCCGGGGCGGTGAAACCCTACGGCATCGGGTTTGACTTTTCCCAATCCGATCCGAGGATCAGCACGATGTCCATCCCGGCATCCGGGTTGTACTGGGTGAGCACCTGGGCCGGCAGCATCTGGAACATGTCGTAAATATAATCCGAGGTATAGGGCTTGCCACTGTAAATATACATGCGGCTGGTAGAGTAATAGCCATCGGCATTGGTTTCTTCAACCACGTTCAGGCCCAGGCTTCGGAAGTACTCCGCGGTCAGGCTGGCGAGGCCGGCGGTGTAAGTGCCATTCTGGATGGATATGCGCGCCCCTTCGGCTTTGGCCAATTCAACCACATCCGCGCTGATGGCCGCCGGACCGACTGCCCCGCCCGTGGTGAAAATTTCATCCCGCAGCAAGCGGATTTCATCCGGGATCGGGATCAGGATATCCAGGCCATCCGGCGATTTGCTCATATATACCGAACCCGGGCTGATGACCCCGTGGCGGATATTTTCCTTTTTCACCTGTAAGGCCAGCGATCCGAGTTGAATGACCTGTTGAAGGGTCAGGTTGGTATGAACACCGTCCGAAAGCTCCTGGTAAAGAGCGCCCGAGCGGGCGATCAGCCGGGGAAGCATGTTCAGGCTGGTGATGCGATCCATAATGGAAAGGACCACCTGCTGCTGGCGGGCTGCCCGGTCGAAATCTCCGCCATCGGTGTAACGGTTGCGGGCATAAGCCAGGGCTACCGGGCCATCCAACAATTGCCTGCCAGGTTGCAGGGTGGTGGTGTTGTGCTTGCCGAGTGGGTCCACGACGATTTCGGCGGGAACATCCACCTCGATGCCGCCCAATTCATCAATGAATTTTTCGAAGGCATAAAAATCCACCTGGGCGTAATAGTTAATCGGGATGCCGAGGAAGTTTTCCACCGTTTGAATGGCCAGGGCCGGGCCGCCGCCCGGGAGTTTGTAGGCTTCCCCCAGGTAATAGGCAGTGTTGATCTTGGCATAATCAAAGCCGGGAATGTTGACCCACATATCGCGCGGGATGGACATGAAGCCAGCCGTCTTGCTGACCGGATCCAGTGAGAAGAGGATCATGGTATCGGTGCGCGGGTAATCCCCCGCTTCCCAATCCCGGAAATCCAGGCCCATCACCAGCACATTGACGCGGTTGACGCCATCCCAGGGTTGGGGGGTGGGGCCATCCGGCGCCTGCAGCGGCCCGGTGACGGGGGCCGGGTCCGTAGAAATGCCCGGGCTGCCGGGATCTTTGATGGCAACACCGGGTAAATTGAAAGTGTCATTGGTCAGGATCAGGTTACGGATCATGCGGAAAGCGACAAAAGCCGTGATTACGGCGACCACGACAAAAGCCACCAGCAGGATAATCGTCAGCCGATCGAGCCTGGAGCGGGTAGGTTGTTGAGAGCGCATGGGAGTACGAGCCATTCGTCTTGGGGTACGGGAGGTGGAAGGAAGCGTATAGCGGATCATACCCCGAAGGGATGCAATATCCGTTCCACCGGCCGTTCTATTTTTGGGTTAATTGGGCCGGGGTGGAGGAACAGGCAGGGCATCCGCGGCGGTGTCAACCCACTTATCGCCCTCGTCAATCAACATCACGGGGATGTCCTCGACAATCGGATATTTCCGGCTGCAATCCGTGCAGACCAGCCAGGAATCCTTGATAAGCGTCAATCGGCCGGATTTTTCCCGTACACACGCCGGGCAGCGCAAGATTTCCAGTAATTTTGGGTCCACCATCAGCCACTCCTTGTTTGATCGTTCGCCACGGCGGAGCAAAAAAGGCTCTGCCACTGCAATCATCAGCCGCAAAATTCCGGCCAGGTTTTTGCAAGAACGCGGTAATTGTACCACAGGAAAAAAAGCAATTCTGAAAGTATAATCGAACCACCATGTCAAGCAAAAAGCCTGCCCGCCCGGCAAATTCATCCAGTTTACAACCCGCATCCCCACCCACCCTGGGGCGCATCTTCTCCACCTTCCTGCTAATCGGTCTGCAATCCTTTGGCGGTGGTTCAGCCACGTTTTTACTGCTCTACGAAGCCTGCATGAAGCATGGCTGGATGACGGACGAGGAGTTTATCACCCAGTGGGCCATCTGCCAGATCTCGCCGGGCATCAACCTGATTAAGTTGACAATATTGGTTGGCCGCAAACTGCGGGGCTGGGCCGGGGTGGCGGTTGCCTGCAGCGGTCTGTTGGTGCCCAGTGCGCTGGTGACCCTGCTGATGACGGCTTTTTATAGCCTGTATAAAGATTTACCGGTGATTCGCTCTGCCATGCGGGGTATTTTACCGGCTACAATCGGCCTTTCACTTGCAATGAGTTCCAACCTGGGGGTGCCGGTCTTTAAGGCGGCCCGCAAGGAAGGCCGCATCCGCTTTTGGCTGCAAGCGCTGGTGGTGGCGGCAGGCGCGGCGGTCATGGCGTTGGGCTGGTCTTCTCCGCTGTGGATTATGTTGATTGCAGCCGGGCTGACCGCCCTCACCCTGACCTTCCTGCCGGTTCCTCCCCCCTCCGCAGCGCAAAGCAGGCAACAATGAACCTGCTGCTGTTCTTTTGGATTTTCTTGAAAGCTTCGCTGCTTTCCTTTGGCGGCATGGGCAATCTGCCCTTCTTGCACAAGGATTTGCTGGCCCTGGGTTGGGTAGGCGAAGCCGATTTTCTCACCGCCATCGCCGTCGGTCAGCTCAGCCCCGGCCCGAGCGGCCTGTGGAGCTTGAGCCTGGGATACCTGGCGTTTGGTCCGCTCGGCTCATTGCTCGCCCTGGTTGCGCTCAGCCTGCCGCCATTGCTCATCCTGGTGGTGAGCACATTCTACAATCGCATCGAGAAGCTGCCCGTGGTACCCCGCCTGACGCGCGGTCTGATGCTGGGCATCATCGGACTGACACTCGGAACCCTGTGGGGGTTGGGACAATCTGCCATCCGAAGTTGGCTGGATGTGATCATCTGCCTGGCGGCGCTCGGCCTGGTGCTAAGCAAAAAGGTGCCGGTGATTGTCATCCTGGCCCTGGCAGCCGTCACTGGCATCCTGTTTTACCGTTAGCGCAGGCGGATGGTACCCTCCAGGCTGGCATCACTATCCCCTCCCACCCACACTTTGAAATCCCCCGGGTCGCAAACCCACTGACCACCCGGCCCATAGTATGAAAGCTCCTCCAAACCGAGGTTGAATTCCACCCGCCGGCTTTCCCCGGGTTGCAAAGCGATGCGTTGGAAGCCCTTCAACTCGCGCACCGGGCGGGTGGTGCGGGAGACGCAATCTTGCAGGTAACACTGCACAACCACCTCACCGGCCCGCCTGCCCCCATTGGTGACCCGCGCGGAGACTCTTACCGGCTGGCCGAGTGCAATTTCCGCGGGAAGCTGCAGATCTTCGAATTCAAAGTGGGTATAACTGAGACCGTAGCCAAAGGGGTAGAGCGGCGTGGAAGGGAGATCGTGGTAGGGGGTCACCCAGCGGCCAGTGGATTTTGGGTTGTAATGGATCGGCACCTGGCCTGTATGGCGCGGGAAGCTGACTGGCAGGCGGCCGGAAGGGTTGACATCTCCAAATAACAGGTCCGCCGCGGCGTGGGCACCCATGGTTCCGGGATGCCAGGCGTAGAGGATGGCATCTGTGTAGCGCACGATATCCGTCAGCACCAGCGGCCGGCCGGAGAAAACCACCAACACCAGCGGTTTACCAAGGCCTGCCACCGCCCGGATCAACTCCTCCTGCCCGGCAGGCAGACGGAGATCCGCCACGCAGCTATTCTCACCGTTGCGGTTATTGGACTCCCCCACCGCCAAAATCACCACATCTGCCCGGAAGGCTGTATCCAGGATTTCGTCATTCAAAGCGGAGGGCGCCGTCCAGACTTCGGCCTGCGGACAGGCAGCCCGCACCGCCTCCACCAGGGTGGCCGTTTCCTCCGGCACACCATCGTTGATCCACGACCCGAGCAAGGGGCGGCGCTGATCGGCGAAAGGCCCGACCACCGCCAGCCGTTGCCCTGTTTTGGCCAGGGGAAGCAGGCCGTTGTTTTGCAGCAGCACCATACTGCGGGCCGCGGTGCGGCGGGTTGCGGCCATGTGGCTGCGCAGGGTTTCTTCAGTCTGAACAGGGGCAGGGGTGTAGGGATGCTCAAACAGACCCAATTGGAATTTGGCAGTCAGGATGCGGCGCACGGCATCATCCAGCCGCTCCAGCTGGATCTCTCCCTGTGCCACCAGTTCCCCCAGGTGGCGGGGATAGCACGGACTGCACATGTCCATATCCACCCCGGCCTGCATCCCCAGGTGGGCGGCCTCGCGCTCATCGGCAGCCAGGCGGTGGGTGATCAGATCACTGATTGAACCCCAATCGCTGACGATGAAGCCCTCAAAGCCCAGTTCCTCTTTGAGAAGCTCCGTCAGCAGGTAATGGCTGCTGGACGCGGATTCACCATTGAGATCTTCAAAAGCCGACATGACACTGCCCACCCCGGCCCGCACAGCGGCCTTAAAGGAGGGCAGGTAGATATTGCGCAGGGTATTGTCACTGATTTCGGAAGTATTGTAATCACGGCCGCCCTCGGCCGCGCCGTAGCCAATGTAATGCTTGGCGCAAGCCAGGATATGCCCGGCGGTGTAATAGCCCTCCGGGGTCAATTGCCCCTGGAAGCCACGGACAGCCGCTTCTGCCAGGCGCGCCGCCAGCCAGGGATCTTCCCCGAAACCCTCGATGATGCGTCCCCAGCGGGCATCCCGGGCGATATCCAGCATGGGTGCGAACGACCAGTGCACTCCCACCGCGGAAGATTCGCGGGCTGCGATGGCGAAAGCCTCCTCCACGGCGGCGGGGTCAAAGGCTGCGGCCATGGCCAGGGGAATGGGAAAAACGGTGCGGTGCCCGTGGATCACATCCCGTCCATAGAGCAGGGGGATGCCAAGGCGGCTCTCCTCCACTGCCACCCGCTGCAATTCGTTCAGGTCTTCCACCTCGGCGATGCGCAGGGTGAGCGAGCCCGCCAGGTTGGATTCGGTCAAAATGCGCGAACCCAGGCCATGCTGGCGGATGCGCTGCTTGACATCCTCCCGCATCTCCGGGCGGACGAAGGCCTGCTCACACTGGGCCACTTTTTCAATCAGGGTCATGCGGCTG
>CALESS010000356.1 GCA_937907495.1 uncultured Anaerolineaceae bacterium | reverse complement strand
CCAGTTTTTGTTTGAACTCCTCCGCCATTTCCCGGGCTTCTTCAAGCGCTGATCCATGTTGGATTTTTAGCATGGAACCAGGCCCGGGGGGGCATTGCTCCAGCACAAGCTCGCGTAAACGGGCGCGGGCTTTGCGCTGAGTGCGCTGTGATTCAAAGGGGGCAATTTTGCCTTCTGTAAGGGTGAGGATTGGTTTGACCTGTAGGATACTGCCAAATAGGGCTTTTGCAGCCCCGATGCGGCCGTTCTTAAAGAGATAGTCGAGTGTATCCACCACAAAATAAACCCGGTGCCGTTTTGAGAGATCCTGGACGGCTGCAACAATCTCATCTGCGGAACGCCCCGCCTGGGCCATCTTCCAGGCCTCGAGTACCAGGCTGCCAAGACCCGCGGCAACGATCTGGGTATCCAAAATGCGAATATCCGCATTGGGGAAATCCTGGGCGGCAATCGTTGCTCCGCGCAAGGTGCCGCTGACTTCTGCGGAGGGGGCCAGAACGATCATGGTATGGCCCTGGCTCGCAAGCTCCTCATAAATTGGATGGTACATCTCAGGAGGTGGGGCGGAAGTTTTGGGCATGATGGACGAGCTTTGAAGCTTTTCCATAAACTGGGGAACGGTGATTTCGCTATCATCCCGGAAACTTTCTTCGCCAAAGATGATGATTTGCGGAAGGTAGGGAATGCCCAATTCCGCAGCCTGGTGTGGAGGAATGCAAGAGGTCGTATCAGCAATTATTTTTATCATGGGAAAATCCTTAAATTAACCAGAAAAAGGGGGATTAAATTGGAGGATAATTCATTATACAAGAAAGGGAGATCATTTCAAAGCGATAGAGCGGCGGGGATGCCAGAGATTGATTGGGCAGAGTGGATGGCGTTGAGAATGGCCTGGCTGACGGCTTCTGCGGCAAATGCACCGATGGTTGAAACATCCGCTTCCAGGTCGCCAACTGCCAGGCAGAACAATGTATCCCCATCAAACATTGTGTGAGAAGGGCGGATGGTGCGGGCCAGGCCGTTGTGAGCCATCTGGGCAACCTTATTGGCCTGTTCCTTCGTCAGACGGGCATTGGTTGCCACCACCCCAATGACAGTATTATGAGGGCTGGAGAATTGAGATGGGCTGGATAAGATTTTCATCATCTCCAGAGTATCGGCGAAGGGTGTAGCGGTTGGATGTGGATTGCGAGCCCCGGCGATGAGCTTGTTTGTGGTGGGGTCCAGGATATCGCCAAAGGCATTGACTGCGACCAGTGCCGCCACCCGGAGCTGACCCGCAAGTTGGATACTGGCGGAGCCAATTCCTCCTTTCATGGCGTACGACATGCCCAGGATTTTGCCTACAGTGGCGCCGCAGCCCGCGCCATAATTTCCGGATTGAGGAGGTGCCTGGCTGGCACGTTGGCAGGCACGATAGCCCATTTCGGCATCGGGGCGGATTGAAGGACTGCCCACCGCCAGGTCAAAGAGGATCGCCGAGGAAACGATGGGAACTTTAGCCACGCCGGTATCGAAACCCACCCCCTGTTCTTCCAGCCAACGCATCACCCCGCTAGAGGCATCCAGCCCATAAGCCGAACCACCGGCCAGCACCACAGCGTGGACTTTTTCAACCAGGTGCATCGGACGTAATGCATCGGTCTCACGGGTGCCGGGGGCACCTCCGCGCTGATCCACTCCGCCGATGGCGCCTTCTTTACAAATCACCACGCTGCAACCGGTAAGGGCGGCAGGGTCTTCGACCTGGCCGACCAAAATTCCGGGGATATCGGTAATGGATGAGTTCCGTTCTGACATTCGAGTGATTTCTTAGCGAACCAGGTTACCACAATTCGGGCATTGCTGTTCAGAGCGGCGGAGGACAAATCCGCAGCGTTTACAGGTGGAGGGCTGGCTTTTTCCGAGGGGGGCACCACAGGCAATGCAACTGGATTCACCCACCGGATTGGCCGTGTCGCAGAAGCCGCAAACGAGGCGGCGCAATCGGTCACTTAATTCGAAGCCAGCTCCGAGCTGGCGAGTCTCTTTTTCGATCACCCGCCATACTTCCTCCGAAAGCTGGATATACTCGATATCCTGAGCGATGTCATCCAACCGGTTGAGCAAGTTCCAGGGGTTCATAAGGGTGGCAAGGGCACTCATCCCCAGGGAGGCTGCCACACCCATCCAGGTTTGTTTGCCCACCTGAATGGAGACCCCATCCGATACTTGCTGAATGGTGATGCTGAGGGCCGTCTGACCGCCGGAGGTGGCTCTTTCGGAGGAGGCGATTTGAACCGCCAGTTTCTCTCCGCTGCCAACCTGTTGGACGCGTAAATTGCCGCGTTGAAAATGACCGATGAGGGCGCGGGCGATATCTGCGGGTGTAATTTTTCC
>CALESS010000355.1 GCA_937907495.1 uncultured Anaerolineaceae bacterium | reverse complement strand
GGGCGGCGATATCTGCCAGCAGCAACAGGGCAGAGCCGCCGATCATCGCCAGCGGCAGCAGGCGGCGGTAATCACCCCCCCACAGGAGGCGGATGATGTGCGGGACGATCAGCCCGATGAAGCCGATGATGCCGGAAAAGGCAACCGCCGCGGCGGTGGTGAGTGATGCCGCCGCCAGGATGATCCGGCGGGCGCGTTCCACCGGCAGACCCAACTGGCGCGCTTGCTCATCTCCCACTTGCAGCACGTTGAGGGCATGGCCCGTCAACAGCAATACCGTCAGGCCGATGAGCACGTAGGGCAGCACCCCCAGCACCGGCCCCCAGCCGCTAACGGCCGCGCCGCCCAGCATCCAGACCAGCGCCCGGCGTAATTCTCCCTGGCCGCTCAACATCAGGAAGGAGGTCAGCGCGGTAGCCAGGGAGCTGACCGCCACCCCCGCCAGGATGAGGTTGGAAGCGGGGATGGCTTTACCGACCCGTGCCAGTTGATAGACCACCACCACCGTCAGAATGGCCGCGGCAAAGGCTGCCAGCGGAATGGCGAGCAGCCCCAGGGTGGTATAGGGCCAGCGCAGGCTCATCGCCAGCACGGCCCCCAGCCCGGCGCCGGATGCCACGCCGATCAGGTAGGGGTCAGCCAGCGGGTTGCGGAACAGGCCCTGGTAGGCGGCGCCGCTGCCGCTCAGGGCTGCCCCCGTCAGGGCAACCAGGATCGTGCGCGGCAGGCGCAAATCGAGCAGGATGACGGCTGCCGTGCGGACTTCTGGGCTGAAATCCGGGCTTCCCAAGCGGCTGCGCAGCGCATCCCAAAGCAGGGCCGGGGAAAGGAAAACACTGCCCACCGCCAGGCTGAGTACAACGGCAACAGCCAGCACGATTACTGTAATCCAGTAGGGTGGGGCAGGGTTATGTTTCATTATTTGGGTCGTTTTACTTGAACAGCTCGGGGTGAATGATTTCGGCCAGCTTTTCCAGTCCATCCACCAGGCGCGGCCCGGGGCGGCTGACCAGGTTGTCATCAAAGGGGTAAATGCGGCCATTTTCAACGGCGGAAATTACCCCCCACCCGGTGCGGGCGGCCACCGATTCCGGGGTGATCCCGTAGGCGGCATCCCCGAGGAGGATGATTTGCGGATTCTGGACCAGCAATTCTTCCTGGCTGATCTGCGCCCAGGCCGAGCCAAGGGCGGCACCCACATTGCGCCCGCCGGCTTGCTGGATCAGCAGGTCTAAAAAGGTTCCGGCGCCGGCTGTCCAGGGTTTGGCAGGTTCGCTGGCATCCAGTTCATAAAAAACCAGCGGCTCTTCCGTGATTGCAGCCAGCTTTTCGTCCACGGCTTGCACCCGGCTGCGCAGATCACTGACCAGGGTTTGGGTTTCTGCCTGGCGCCCGGTGAGGGCTGCCAGGATTTCCAGGCTGGCATACATGCTCTCCAGGTCAGTGGGGTTGGAGAGGTAATAAACCTTCAAGCCCAGGTTTTCCAGGGATTGCACCTGCTCCGGGGTGTTAATTTCCGCTGCCAGCACCAGGTCGGGTTGGAGGCTGGCAATGGCTTCGTAGTTGTAATCGCCAAAGGAGCCGCCCACCGAGGGCAGTTGCCGGGCTTCTGCGGGGTAGTCGGAGAACTCGTCCCGGCCAATCACCTGGCTGCCTGCGCCTATGGCATACAAGGTCTCGGTGATGGAGGGGGAAAGGGAGACAATCTTTTGAGCCGGGGCATCCAGGGTCACCGCACGACCGAGCCCATCGGTCAATTCAATGGGTGGGGTGGAGGGCGCGGGTGCGGGGGCTATGCAGGCTGCCAGCAGCAGGCTGAAGAGGGAAAGGATAAGAAGGATTTTGAAAAAACGTTTCATGGAAAAACTCCGTATGTGAATAAATCGTTTGCAGTTATTGAATGGCGGGTTACACTCCAGCCGGGCGGGAGACTACCCAGAGGCAACAAAAATCCCTGTCCAAACGGACAGGGAGGCGGTTTTCAGGTAAAAACAGGTACCTGTTCCAACTTCCACCTCCTTTCCTCGCGGCGTGGGGAACGTCAATTGGGCGGGCGACCTGACTTGAAGCGCCAAGCTTCTTACAGTTGCGGGAACAGCGCCGGACTTGCACCGGCTTCGCCATTAAGCCATCCCATCCGGGGGATGTGGCACCCAGTTGACATCTATTCGATTGAGGTCATTGTAAGCCAGCGGCGGCAGAAAGTCAAGAAAACAATGGTTTCCCTGGCGCGGCCGGTGGCAGCTCCCCCAGCCTGGTGTTTTGCGAACCCCCCACAAAAAAAAGGATCAGAAGTCTTGGCGACTCCTGATCCTGGATATTCCGATGGAGACTTTTCCCTACATGTGAATGACGTGCCCCTCGGCGGCATGTGCCGCTTCCATGATCACCTCGCTCAGGGTGGGGTGGGCATGCACATTGCGCCCGATCTCCTCGGTGGTCAGTTCCATGCGTTGGGCCAGGGTTAATTCCGGCAGCAACTCGGAGACCTCCGGGCCGATCAGATGTGCCCCCAGGATTTCACCATACCTGGCATCCGTGATGATCTTGATGAAGCCCGCATAATCCGCCAGGCCCAGCGCTTTGCCATTGGCCTGGAAGATGAACTTGCCCACCTTGACCTCATGGCCTTTATCTTTGGCCTGGGCTTCCGTCAGGCCGAAGGAGGCGACCTGCGGCTGGCTGTAGGTGGCACGCGGCATCATGCTGTAATCCAGGGTGATGGTTTCCACCCCGGCAATGTTTTCGGCGCACACCACGGCCTGGGCCGAGGCAACATGTGCCAGCAGCAACTGCCCGGTCACATCGCCAATTGCCCAGATGCCCGGTACATTGGTTGACATGCGCTCATCAATGGTGATGAAGCCGCGCTCGTTGGTTTTCACGCCGGTCTCTTCCAGCCCCAGGTTCTTGCTGTTCGGGCGGAAGCCGATCGCCAGCAGGGCCTGCTCAGCTTTGAGGGTTTGTTCGCCCTCGGGCCCATTCACCCTGACTTCAACACCCGTCTCGGTGGCGGTAACGGAGAGTACCTTGGTGCCGGTCATGGTCAGGATGCCGCGCTTCTTGAATTGCTTGGCTAACTCGCTGCTGACCTCTTCGTCTTCCAGCGGCAGGATATTGGGCAGCATTTCGACCATCGTCACTTTGGCACCATAGCCATTCCAGATGGTGGCGAATTCCGCCCCGATGGCTCCGGCGCCGATGATGATGGCGCTCTCCGGCCTGGTATCCTGCAGGATGGCTTCATGGTAGGTGAGGATGCGCTTGCCATCCACCTCCACACCCGGGATGACGATGGGGTGCGCCCCGGTCGCCAGGATAATATTCTTGCCCTGCACCGTCTGCTTTTTGCCGTCTGCGGCAGTCACCTCGACTACATTTTTTCCCGCCAGGCGGGCGGAACCCATGATGACCTCAATGTTATTTTTGCGCATCAAGAGGGCCACCCCTTTTGTCAGCCGGTCAGAGACCTGCCGGCTGCGCTTGAGGGCTACTGCATAATCCAGCTTCAGGTTTTCAAAGGAGAATCCAAATTCCTTGCCGCGTTCGCGCAGGGTGTGGGCCACTTCGGCATTCCGCAAGAGTGCCTTGGATGGGATGCAGCCCACGTTCAAACACACACCGCCGAGCCATTCTTTATCAATGATGGCGGTTTTCAACCCCAGTTGGGAGGCGCGGATGGCGGCAACGTACCCGCCCGGGCCGGCCCCAATTACAACAACATCGTATTCACTCATATCCACCTCTTCTCAGGACCAATTTTGTAAGGTTTCCACCACCTGCGCCAGGAAACCATCGGCTCCGGCGCCATCCAGGATGCGGTGGTCAAAAGTCAGGGATAAATATACCATTGGCCGGATGGCGATGGCATCCTGAATCACCACCACCCGCTTTTGAATGGCGCCCACGCCCAGGATGCCGCATTGCGGTTGGTTGATGACCGGGGTGGCAAAAAGGGAGCCGGAGGTGCCATGATTGGTGATGGTGAAGGTGCCACCTTTGACTTCATCCGGTTGTAATTTGTGAGCCCGGGCGCGCCCGCCCAGGTCATTGACGGCCCGGGCCAGGCCCAGCAGGGAGAGGCCATCGGCCCCTTTGATGACCGGAACAATCAGCCCTTCTTCTCCCAGTGAGGTTGCCATGCCGATATTAATCGCCCGGTGCAGCAGCAAGCCTTCGTCCTTCCAGGAGGAGTTGACGGTCGGGAAGGCCTTCAACCCGGCTACGATAGCCGCGATGAAATACGGGGTGAAGGTTAAATTGACGCCGCCGCGGGCAAATTCCGCCTTATGGGCGGCTCGGTGGGCCACCACCGCACCCAGGTCGGCTTCCATCACCGTGGTGACGTGCGGAGAGGTCTGTTTGCTGGTCAGCATGTGGGCGGCGATGGCCCGGCGCAGGCTGGTGTGCGGTACCAGTTCATCTGCGCCTGGGGCGGCCGCGGGTGGCGGAGTGCCGGTGGGTTGTTGCTGCCGGGCCGGGGTTGCGGCAGGCGCCGGCATCCCGGGTGCGCCTCCGGTGAACATCAACTCGGTTGGGCGGAACAGGTCTCCCTCGCCGGGGGTCTCCCAGGCGGGCCGGTCTTCGGCTGGGGCTGGGGCCGGTGAGGGGGCGCTCTTCTCAAGGTAAGCCAGCACATCCCGCTTGGTGATGCGCCCGCCTTCCCCCGTACCGTGGATGAGAGAGAGATCGAGCTGGTGTTCTGCCGCCATTTTGGCGACCACCGGGGAGATGAAGCCGAGGTCCCGGCTGCGGCCCGCGGCAGGCGGAATGGGTGCAGCGGGGGCGTCAGCAGGTTCTTCTGGTGCGGGGGCAGGCGGTGCGTGTAGATCCACCCGGCTCACCCCGCCGGGGATGTTTTCCCCCGGCTCGCCGATCCAGGCAATAATCGTCCCGGCTTTGACGGTGATGCCCTCGCCGATGACGATTTTCAACAGCGTGCCGGCGGCGGGGCTGGGGATCTCCGTATCCACCTTATCGGTGTTGACCTCCAACAGGGATTCGTCTGCTGCGATGTGTTCGCCTTCCTGCTTCAACCACTTGGTGACGGTGCCTTCAACCACCGATTCACCCAATTGCGGCATAATGACTTGTGTGGGCATGGCTACTCCTGAAACAGCAGTTATCTTTGTGCGGAATGCTTCTTAATAGCGGGCCAGCTTGCGCATGGCCTCGGCGATTTTTTCCGGGTTGGGCATAAACCAATCCTGCATCGGGTGACTG
>CALESS010000354.1 GCA_937907495.1 uncultured Anaerolineaceae bacterium | reverse complement strand
AACTCCGCCGAGGGCGTGGCATTCCCTTCGATGTAGGCCCCGCCCATGGTCACGATGCGCGGAATGCGCCGGGCCAGGCCCGGCTCCAGCCGCAGAGCCAGGGCCAGGTTGGTCAGCGGACCAATTGGAACGTAGATCGTCTCTGGCCCGGCCGGGCTGTGATAATACTCCAGTAGGAAGGAGACGGCATGCTGCTCCTGCGGGCGGAGATCGGTGGGCGGCAAAGGCAAAACCGCCCGCTGATCGGGGTCGGCTGGAATATGCTCATAGACCAGCGGCGAGACCGCCCCCGGATAGACCGGAACGGCCTGCAATTCCCCGGCAGCCAGCACGCGCAGGGTGTTTTCCAGCACCACCTCGTGGAGGGCATTGCCATGCGTGGTGCATACTGCCGCCAACTCCACCGCCGGGTGATGCCCCGCCAGCAGAATGGCGACCGCATCATCGCCGCCGGTATCCACATCCAGGATCAGTTTAGGCAGCATCGGGAAGGGTTCCCCTGGGGGCGGCCTGCCGCACCGCCTGCATGAAGGCGTTGAGCCGGTCGGCCTCCCATTCAGCCAGCAGGGCGGCCCGCGTCCAGCCGCTGATGGTCTTGAAGGCACTGCTGACCACCACCCCATCGGCCACCTGCAACACCCGGCTGATGTTCTCGGCGGTGGCACCGCCGCCCAGCAGCAGCGGGGTGCTCAAGTTGGCAGCCCGCACATCCGCCAACATCTGCAGCGATTCAGCCAGGGACAAACCGGTCAGCACCAGGCCATCCGCCCGGCCAAACACAGCCGCCTGGCGGGCTTCCTCGGCAATCGGCAGGCGGCCCAGCGGCTCGCCGGTGCGGTCGTAGACATCCGCCAGGATTTGCACCTCCTCCGCGCCGATGGCTGCCCGGTACTGGATGGCCTCGTAGGCGCAGCCCTGCAGAATACCCTCCGCCTTGACCATCGCACCCACGTACACCTTCAGGCGCACAAACTGGGCGCCAATCGCCTGGGCAATCGCCAGCGGTTCGCGGGCGGCATGGCTCATCAGGCACACCCCCAGCGCCAGTTGGGGGAATTCCCGCCGGATGGCGGCCCCCACCACCGACAAAATGGCAACCGTGTGCGGCTGGACGTGCGGCGCCAGCGGAAAATCACCCAGGTCCTGAATATAGAGCGCCGGGCAGCCCGCCCGGACTGCCTTTTCGGTGTTGCGCAGGGCAAACTCCACCACCTCCCTCACCGGTTGGGCGGCGGGATGGTGCGAGGCGGGCAGCGGCGGCAGATGCAGGGCGGCAATCACCGCCGGGCGCCCCGCTTGGAATAAGGCCGGGCTGCTCATTTCTGCCAGGTCTCCCAGCCATCGCTGGAGCGGATGCGGCTGATACCACCGCCGCCTTCGGTGCTGCGCCCGCCGCCAAAGCCGCGGAAGAACGGCTCGCCGATCACCTCGGCGCGGTAGGCGGCAAACAACTCACCGGGAACCTGGGTCACCAGGGGGGAGAACATCTCCTTGAGGGGAGCAAACGTGAAGGCCGCGTCCGCCAACTCAATCAGTTTCGTAGCCGTCTTGGGGCAAATCACTGCCACCCGCCGGCCAATTTGTTTGGCGGCAACCATCACCTCCAGTGCGCGGGAGAAATCCCGGTCGGCGGCGGTGATGAAGAAGGTGGGGGTGCCGGGTTCCCTGGCAAAGTATTGCAGGTGGGCCCATTCCTCGGTGTCCTGCCCGAGCGCCGGGTCACCGGAGGCTTCCAGCAGCTTGGCGGCACTAAAGAGGGCAATGCCATAATTCGGGCCGCCGCCCACAAACACGAACTCTGTGGCGTCTTTCCACTCTTCCGCCAGGCGTTTCACGGCGGCATCGTTGTCGCGGATGGTCTGTTCGATCACCTCCGCCAGCCCCAGCAACTCTTTTCGCTGGTTGGCGGCTTCTGCCGAGGTCAGGTGACCGCGCACTTCACCGATGCGGATGGCGATCATCAACAGCGCCAACTGGTTGACGATGAAGGAACGTACGCCGGGGGTAAACACGCCTGCCGGGTCCGGGAAGGGTGGATTGGGAACCTGGAACAGCACATCCCCGGCCATTGCCACCCGACTGCCGGGCGTGGCGGAAAGGGCCAGCGTGGTTGCACCGGCCTGGCGGGCCATGCGCAGGGCTTCCAGCGTGCGGGAGACCTCACCCGAGACGGAAATGCCAATCACCAGGTTGGTGTTGGGGCCGGTCTGTGGAATGAATCCGGCGGCATAGCGGGCAAATTGCAAGGCCTGGGCCACTTCCACCGGCAGACCCGTCAGGCTCTCAAAGGCCAGCTCGGTGTTGATGGTGACGTGGTGCGAATCGCCGCACCCGGTGATGAAAATGCGTTTGAGCGAAAGAATCAACTCCGGGTGGATGGCCGTGCGGGACATCTCTTCCAGGGCGGGGAAAACCTCCCGCACCAGGGCTGGCATACTCTTGATTTGTTCAATCATACTGTTCATGCGAAATTCCTCCTTGGGGAATGGTAATAACCTGGGTGTGTTGCATTGCATAAGCCAGGCGTTCAACCGCCAATGGGCGGGTGGATTCTGTCAGGCGGGGCAAGCCCACCTGCTCCAATAAAAAGGAGGCCGAGACGGCTGCCATGGCAGCCGAGCGGGCCAGGTGGTGGGTTTGCACCCAGGCGGCCAGAAAGCCGCCGCAGAAAGCATTCCCCGCCCCTACCGGGTCCACCACCGTCACAGGCGGCGCGGGGATGTGATAGCCCTTCCTCTGCCCATGCACCCCGGCCAGGGAACCTTGCTCCCCCATGCGCAGCACAACCAGGGGTGCGCCGGCCTCCAGCAAACCGCCGAGCAGTTCCAACGGCGGGTGTTCACCGAGCAGCGAACGGGCTTCCACCAGGTTGGGAGAGAAAATCTCCGCCGCCGTGAGCAGTTGAACAAGTTCCGCCGCCGAGGGGGAGCGCTCCGCCGGTTTGTAAGGTTCAATCGAAAGCAGTGCGCCGGTGGCTTGCAAATCCATCAAAAAATCAAACTCCGTATCCAACGGATGGATGCCCATGTGATAGCCCTGCGCCGCCCGCAGTTCCAGCGGAATGCGGCTGATTTCGTGCGTCAGGTGATCGCGGATGGCAGCCGGCGGCACCCGCCAAACCTGGGTGCGGCGGCCATCCACTTCCAGCGCCTGCCAGGCGCGCGGCGTTGGGAAGCCGGAGGTCCGTAAGGCACCCAGGTTGATGCCGCTTTCTTCAAACCACTGGCGGGCTTCCGGCGGAAAATCCGGGCCTACGCTGGCTACGACCCCCACCGATTCGGACCACAAGCGCATGCCAAAGGCTGCTTGCGGCCCGCCGCCCCCCAGCACGCCGAGGCGGGTCTGCCCATCCGGGAAGACGATATCATCCAGGATGATGTTGAAACCAAAAAAATCAACCATGGTGTGCCAAAAACTCCTCCACCTGCGAAACGGCGGGCAAACCCACCCGCGCCCCCAGGTGCTGCACCTTGAGGGCTGCCGCCGCACTGGCAAAGCGCAAACGGTCGGCGGCTGCCTGCCCCGCCGAGCGGGCTGCCAGGTATGCGGCGTGGAAACAATCGCCGCCACCGGTCGTATCCGCCACCGGTACGCGAAAAGCTGGAACTTCCACCCAGCCTGCGGCGGTAAACAGGGTTGATCCGCCCGCCCCCAGCGTCACAACCACCTCCTGCACCCCCCAATTCACCAGGCGGGCTGCGGCGGCCTCCAGTGGTAGATCCGGCCCCAGCAAGGCCAACCCGCTGCGGTTGGTAAAGACGATATCCGTCAGGCGCAGAGATTGTTCCAGTTCTGCACCATGTGCCAGGGCGGTGGATTCCATGTCCACCGCCACCAGGCCGCTGCCGCCATGCACCGCGCCGGCGAACTGCCCGAACCACTCCGGCGGACGGGGCAGGGTATAGCCCATCCGGCTGCGGCCCAACGCATCCAGGGTGCCGGCATCCAGCGGGGGCGGCTCTGGCAGGGAATTAACGATTAAAATCGTACGTTCTCCGCTCTCCTCCAGCAAAATCACGCAGAAATCCCCGGCACAGCCCGGCAGCACCCGGGCCAGGCTGGCATCCACGCCAAAGGTCTCAAATTCCTGTTGCACCATCCGGCCGTTTTCGTCATCGCCCACCAGACCACTCCAGCCGGTGCGCAGGCCGAGGCGGGCTGCGGCACAGGCGGCATTGGCCACCAGGCCGCCTGCCACCCGCCCGGCAAACCGGGTCAGCAGTTTTTCATCCGGGTCGGGCAGACGCGGCAATTTGAGGATCAAATCCACCGAGGCCCCGGCAATGCAAAACAAATCAAACATCCCGGCTCCTCACCGCAGGGTCTTAAACAGGGTTTCTTTCCAGGCGGGGATGTCAATCTCCCAGATCACATCCACGTTGGGTTCTTTTTTCGTCACATTGCGCTCATCCACCACCGTCATGCCGCGCGTCATTTCGCTGATGGTTTCAATATCCACAAAATGCTTGCTGCGCCGCCGCACAATGCCCGGCTCGAGCAGGATGGCCATGGTGATCGGGTCCGGCAGCGGCAGGGCCGGGTCGCCCAGCCATTCGCGGTTGGTCTGAATGGCCTGGCGGTTGCAATCCAGCGTAAAATGCCCGTAGATGGTATCCAGCGAGCGGATATACTGGTAATCGCTTTCGTTCAGGTTGGCCTCGCCCCGGCACAGTTCCCATCCGACTTGCACCAGCGGCAGGCCGGAGAGGTATACCATGCGCGCCGCTTCCGGATCCACCCAAACGTTGTACTCGGCTGCCGGGGTGATGTTGCCCACCGTGCAGGCCGCGCCAGCCATCATGATGCACAGCGGAATCTTCTCCACCAGGTCTGGCGCCAGGGCCAGAGCCAGGGCCAGGTTGGTCAACGGTCCCAGGGTGATGAGGGTGATTTCGCCGGGGCTTTGGCGGAAAGCCTGGATCATGGCCTCCACTGCCGGGGTCTCTTGCGGCGGGGTTTTAGGTTCAGGGTAATTCATCCCGCCCATGCCATCCGGCCCGTGGAAGAAGAAAGCCCAGTACGGCTCCCGCAGCAACGGACGCACCGCTCCCTCAAAGACTGGCACCACTTTTCCGCACAGTTCCACCGTGGTGCGGGCATTGCGGCTGCACATTTCCAGCGGCACATTGCCTGCCACGGTGCTGATGCCCTCCACCTGCACCCCCGGCCAGCGCAAAGCCATCAGAATCGCCACGGCGTCATCCGAGGCTGTATCGGTATCAATCCAGATTCTCTGCATGCTTGCTCCTTTAAGTTTTTTCAGGGCAAAGGATTCTCTTATCCGGGCGTTCCCACATCTGAGGGGGAAACCGGGCGCGTCAACAACTCAAATAACAATTCCAACACCCCGGCCTCATCCACTTCCAGCGGAATATTGATCAGCGGGCGCTCAGCCCATTGCCGGCGGCCATCGGCAACCGTCTGGCCCAGGCCGCGGCCCTCTGTTTCCACATACACCGGCATCTGCTGAATGCGGTATAAATCCGGTTGCAGCAGGTAAGCCACCACCGAAGGATCGTGGACGTGAAACGAACCGTCCATCCCGAACACTTCCTGGTGGAACTGCTGGTAACAGGGCTGGATGCGTTCCAGCAGCCGGGTAACCGGGTTGTGGACGGCGTACAGCCGCTCCAGGAAGGCCGGGGTGATGACTGTTTTGGTTGTCACATCCAGGCCGACCATGGTAAGCGGCCAGCCCGCCCGAAAGACCAGGTCTGCGGCGTGCGGGTCGTGGTAGATGTTGGCCTCCGCCAGCGGGGAGATGTTGCCGGGGGCGTAGATATTGCCGCCCATCAGCACCACCTCTTTCACCAGCGGCACAATGCCCGGTTCCAGGCGCAGCGCCAGGCCGATATTGCTCAGCGGCCCAATCGGCAGCAGGGTGATCTCCCCCGGATAGGTTTGAACCATCTCAATAATGAACTCGGCGGCGTGACGCCCATCCAGTTGACCGTGCGGCAGGGGCAGATTGGTGTTGCCCATCCCATCCAGCCCGTGGACGTGGGTGCCGACACTTTCCAACGGCACCACTAGCGCCCGCTGGCAGCCGCGGGCCACGGGGATTTGGTCATTGCCTTCCAACTCCACCAGGCGCAGGGCATTGAGAGAACAGTTTTCAACATCTGCATTGCCAAATACGGTGGTGATTCCAACCACCTCCAGTTCTGGCGAGTGCAAGGCGGCCAGGATGGCCATTGCATCATCAATACCCGGGTCACAATCGATGAGGATTTTTCGCGGCAAGGCGGTTCCTCCACAAGCAGAAAATAGGGTATCCCGCAGGATGAGCGGGTTTACTTGGTCAGCAGGTTGAACAATAGCTCCAGCACCGCGGGTTCGTCCACACCCACCAGCACATTCACCGGCGGTCGTTCTGCCCACTGGTGCCAGGCATCCGGCACGGTCTGACCGGCGCACTTGCCTTCTGTTTCCACGTGCACCGGCACTTTCAGGCCGGTATAGAGCTGCGGCGCAAGCAAATAGGCAATCGTTGAGGGGTCGTGGGTGTGAATGGTGCCTTGCAAATTGTAATGCAGGTCAAAATATGCCTTGTAACAGGGGTGAATCTGCTCCAGCAGCTTCACTGCCGGGTTACCGGCCGCATACAGCCGGGCCAGGTACTCCGGGTTCATGCGGGTGCGGGTGGTGACATCCAGCCCGACCATGGTAAGCGGCCAGCCGGCAGAAAAGACGATCTCGGCGGCGTGCGGGTCGTGGTAGATGTTGGCCTCCGCCACCGGGGAGATGTTGCCCGGCACATAGGCATTGCCGCCCATCAGCACCACTTCCTTCACCAACCCGGCGATCTTCGGTTCCAGGCGCAGCGCCAGCCCGATGTTGCTCAGCGGGCCGAGCGGCACCAGGGTAATCTCGCCGGGGTAGGCCTTAACCATATCAATGATGAACTCGGCGGCGGGGCGGTCATCCAACTGACCGTGCGGCAGGGGCAGGTGGGTGTTGCCCATCCCATCCAGCCCGTGGACAGCGGTGCCCAGCTCCTCGGTGGGGATGAATAGCGCCTGGGCGCAGCCTTTGGCCACCGGGACGTAATCATGGCCTTCCAACTCCACCAGGCGCAGCCCATTCAGGGCGCAGGAATCCACATCGGCATTGCCGAAGACAATCGAAAGCCCCACCACGTCCAACTCCGGCGAGCGCAGCGCGGCCAGGATGGCCAGGGCATCGTCAATGCCGGGGTCGGCATCAATCAGAATTTTTCGCGGCATGGCATACCTACCGATCCGCTTGAATGCGCAGGTGAATCTGGCGCTGGCGCGGGCCGTCAAATTCGCAAAACAGGATGAATTGCGAGCCGCCCAACAGCAACTGGCCGCGGGTCACAATCAGGCTCAGGCTGGCGCCAATCAGGGTGGATTTAATATGACCGGCGGCATCGGCTGGCGTATCGTAGATGTGCTGGAAATCCACCCGGGTGGGAATGAGGCGGCGGATATCCCCCAGGATATCGCTGGCGGTGGCCGCATCGAGGGCGGAATTCAAGGTCAGGGCAGCGGTGGTGTGCGGCACGACAAGCACACACAGGCCTTCCTGCACACCGCTGGCAGCCACAGCTTCCTTCACCTCGGCGGTGATGTTAATCAGGCTTTCCTTGGGTGGGGTTTGAATCTGGATGGTTGTGAGCATTTTTCCTCCTTGCGAACCGTCTCAGTCTACCTGCAATGTACCATTTAGTACCGCCTGCATTTCGGCCAGGGTGGGCACCTGCCGGCCAGAGCCGGGCTTTTGCACCTTGGCCGCGCCCATGGCATTGGCCATCGCCAGGGCATCCACCAGCGGGCGTTCCTGCAACCAGCCGGCAATGAAGGCAGCCGCAAAACTATCCCCGGCGGCAGTGCTATCCACCAGCGGAACGGGGAAACCGGGGTGCTCCGCCCGCTCCCCTTGTGCAGTGAGGGCCACGCTGCCGGCCGCCCCGCGCTTGACCACCACCAGGCGCAGGGTATCTGAGAACAAAGCCGGCGCATCGTCCAGACCCTGCGCGCCCGGCAGCACCAGGGGAATTTCCTCTTCGGTCAATATCAGGCCGGAGCAGCGCTGCAAGGCCATCCGGCGGGTTTCAAACGGTACTGTGGCCACGTGCGGGCCGGGGTCAAAGAACACCGGGCGGCCGCAGCCGAGGGCATACTCCATCCCGGCCAGCAGGGTGGCGGCCAGGCGCTCTTCGTTCAGGGTGTAGCCGTACGAATGCACCGCATCCGCCGTACACAGGGCGGTCTTCCAGCTATCCGGGAAGGCCACCTGGGGGCCGCGGCCCACCTGCCCCAGGAAAACGTGATGCCCGTGATTATCTGCCAGCACAAAGACCAGGGTGGTGTTGCCATCCGTCTGGCGGATGACATCTTTTGTCTCCACACCCTCGGATTGCAACACTTCCAGCATCTCGTGACCGTAGATGTCATCACCCACCACGCCCAGGGCCACCATCTGGCAGCCCAGGCGCGCCCCGGCCAGCATAAAATTGCCCGCCCCGCCGGGTTCCAGGCGCACCTGGTGCACCAATTGGTGCTGTTGATGGATCACCGGCAGGCGTTCAATGCCCACATTCAAATCGCTGACCAAATCGCCAAGCGAGAGGATGGAAAGCTGCGAAAATGGCTTCATTCCGGCATCCCCAGGCGCTGAATCGCCTCTTGCATGCCACAGGCCGCGGGGTGATTCGGCTGGCGGCTGCGCATAGCCTGCAGAAAAGCCAGCACCTCCGCCCGGCGCAGCCAGGCAGCGCCAATGCAGGTGGTGGCCAGGCCGCCCAGGGCATTGGCCAGCGCGCCGCTGGCGCACGGGCTGAAGCCGTGCATCCAGCCGTAGATCAGCCCGGCAGAAAACGCATCCCCGGCGCCGGTGGTGTCTTTCACCTCCACCTCGAAGGCCGGCAGCAGCAAGCGACCATGCGGCCAGGCCAGGTAAGCCCCGCGCCCGCCCAGTTTTATCGCCAGCAGTTGGATGCCCTGATCCAACAGGGCTGTGGCTTGCTCTTGCAAATCTGCAAAACCAGTGAGAATGCGGGCTTCTTCCGGCCCGGTGATGCAAACCGCAAGTTGCGGCAGAACCTGGCGGAAGATTTCCGGCTGGCGCAGGAGCGGATCCAGCCCGGTATCGAGGGTGATGGGTATGCCCCGCGCCCGGGCAAGTTCCACCAGGCGGTAAGCTGCTTCCCGCTGCGGAGAATCAATGTACACATAGCCGGAGAACTGCACCAGCGCCACCCCATCCAGAATATCCTCCGGCACATCGCCCGGCTCGAGGAGGGTGTTGGCGCCGCGGAAGCTGAACATGGTGCGCTCCCCGTTTGGCGTCACCCCGATGAAGATCAGCCCGGTGCCGGTGGCAGATTTATGCACGATATAGCGGGTGTCCACCCCGGCCCGTTGTAATTCATGGATCAGAAACTCGCTCCATTGTTCCGTACCGATGGCGCCCAGCATCCGGGTCGGCTGGTGCAATCCCTGCAAAATAACCGCAGAGTTGCAAACCGCCCCGCCCAGGTGGGTTTCCACCTGGCTGGCGTACACATCCCGGCCTGCCGCTGGAATTTCGGGAATGGTGAGGATGTTATCCACATTCAAATCGCCAAAGAGCAAAACCGATCCGGCGGACATGGTGGGTTAACTTTCCTCCATGGCCCGCACCGCGGCCACAAACTCCGCCACCCGGCGCAGGTCCTTTTTCACCGGGTCGCCGGGGATGTTGGTGGAGGTGTTGGAATCCACGCCCCACGGCCCCACCTGGCGGATGGATTCTGCCACGTTGGCCGCGCTCAGGCCGCCCGCCAAAATCACCGGTATCTTAAATCTTTCCACAATCTGGCGGCTGATGGA
>CALESS010000353.1 GCA_937907495.1 uncultured Anaerolineaceae bacterium | reverse complement strand
GGGGGAGCTGCCGGGTAAAAGCGGGGGAGGGGGGAGGGACGGGGGGGTAAGTTTTCCTGCTGGGGGAAGGGTTTTCCATTGCGGGGGGTGGGGCAGGGGCAGCAGCAGGTTCGGGGCTGATTGGCTCAGCAGTTTGCAGAAAGGGTGGTTCCGAAGGAAGGGAGGTGGCAGCAGAAACCTGGGGTTGAGAAAAACTTAAGGCTTCAAAAATCAGGTTGATCCGCTCGCCAAAGGTGATAATTTCACCGGGCCGGACGGGCAGGGGATTATTCAGCCTCTGACCATTAATAAATGAGCCGTTGGTGGAGCCGAGGTCTTCCAGCATGTAGGTGGTGCCCTTCAGGAACAGGCGTGCGTGCCGGCGGGATACCTCGGCGTCGTTGATGACGATATCGTTATTGAGGTCCCGCCCGATGAAGATCTCATTCTTTTGCAAAGGAATGTCTCGTCCCGGGGTTGGGCCTGTCTGCATGACTAACCGATAGGATGGATTCATAATAAGGCCTCCGCTTCAAACTCTATTACCAAGTGTAACGAAAATCATTTTTTTGTCAACAAGGTTGAGTATAATCAATGAAAGCGTAATTGTGTTGTGGAAATTGGATTTGATCGGGAAGTGATTTGAGCCATCTGGTTCCTATATGGCTGATGAGAAATGAATATCCGGCAGGTTAACCTTATCAATGGAGGGTTAAATGGCTACGATTTTGGTTGTGGATGATGAAGCAGTGATTGTGGATTCAATTAACTATAGCCTGACGCGGGAAGGTTATTCCGTCATTACCGCGGCGGATGGTCGGGAGGCGCTGGCGTTATTTGAAAAAACCAAACCCGATTTGGTGTTGTTGGATTTAATGCTCCCAGAGCTGGATGGCTGGCAGGTGTGCCGCAAATTACGTGAGACAAGCTCGGTGCCGATCATCATGCTCACAGCCCGCTCGGATGAACTGGATCGCATCCTGGGGTTGGAGATTGGCGCAGACGATTATCTGCCGAAGCCTTTTTCATTCCGCGAGTTATTGGCCCGGATTCGGGCCATGCTGCGGCGGGTTGAAATGGACCACCAGCCTGCGGGAACGGACGCCATCCAGATCGGTGATTTGGTGATTGACCGGGTTGCTCATCGGGTTTCGAAGTCCGGTCAAATCGTCACCTGTTCATCCCGGGAGTATGATCTACTGCTGTTTTTGATGTCTCATGCCGGGCGGGCATGCAATCGCCAGGAATTGCTTTCCAAGGTGTGGGGGGAGGATTGGACAGGAGATGAACGAACCCTGGAGGTGCATATCCGCTGGCTGCGGATGAAGATTGAAGATGATCCGACAAATCCGCGGTACATTCAAACGGTGCGCGGATATGGCTACCGCTTCATCAGTCCGGAGGAATGGGCTTGAAAAGTTTTTTCCATCCGGGACTTTTCCGGAGGATAACGCTCTCTTACCTGTTTGTGGGGATTTTGAGCGTGTTGGTGATGGCCACGCTGGCCATCAATGCCATCCTACAAAATGGGTTGCGGGAATTAGAACACTCCCTGGAAGATTACGCCTTCACCCTTTCCAATTTGCTGGAAGATTCGATGGTCAATTATTCTGCGGAGCAGCCGCTGGATGAACAGATTGCCGTCAGTGTAGATCGGTATCTTTCCAGCCGACCCGATGTGACTTATACAATCATCGGCCCGCAAGGAGAGATTATCCTTACCACCGAAGATGCCAGCCTGGTGGACCAATTCATCCTCCAAAGTGTGGAGTATCAACAGGCGCTCAATGGCGGGGAAGGGGAATCGTTTGGACGGTCTGACCGGGGGGAGCAGTTCTTCTTTGTCGCGGTTCCCATCTATACCCATGGCCAAACGAACAGTGTTTTGCGGCTTTCCATTCCGGTGAAGAGCAACATGACACAAGCTTACAGCACGGTTTGGTTGATTTTGATTGGAGCAGGTCTCTTGTTGGTGGGTGTTGTGCTCATCGGCTGGGTTTCTGCCAAAACCCTCGCCGCTCCCATCAGCAGCCTGACGGAGGTGGCGGAACGGTTCAGCCGCGGAGAGTTGGACGCCAGGGCAGAACCGGAAGGACCGCTGGAGTTTGTGCGGCTGGCGCACGCCTTTAATCAAATGGCGGAACGGCTGCAGAATAACATGGATAACTTGCGGGGGTTTGTAATGAACGCCAGCCATGAGCTGCGCACCCCCCTGACGGCCATCCGGTTGAACCTGGATGCCTTGCAGCAAGGTGCCCT
>CALESS010000352.1 GCA_937907495.1 uncultured Anaerolineaceae bacterium | reverse complement strand
CAGAGCTTCCAGCCGACCGGGTTGATGATGTGATGGATGAATTGATCAACCTGGCCCTCGCCCCGGAAGGCAAAACCTTCCTGACCGAAGCAACCGGATATGACATCCAGGGATTGCTCAAAATTAATGATGAAGACTATGATCCCCTGCGCCGGACCCTCGAGCTGACCCAGATGGATCTATCCACATTGGTAGGAAAATAAGTTTTGCTCAAGAAAATCTTCCGGATGATCTTCAAATTGTTGATTACTTTATTCCTCCTGGTGGTGTTCGGTTTGGGCATCCCCCGGCTCATCACCGCCATCCATGCCCATCCGCTCATCTACCGGGATGTCACGCAAATCCCCACCCGTCGGGCAGCCGTGGTATTTGGTGCCGGTTTGCAGCGGGATGGTACACCTTCTCCCGTCCTGCGGGATCGCGTGGCTGCTGCCGTGCAGTTATATAACCAGGGCAAAGTGGAAAAAATCCTCATGAGCGGCGATAACCGCTTTGTGGATTACAACGAACCGGGCGCGATGTTTGAATACGCCGTCCAATTGGGTATGCCCGCCGAAGATATCGTTCTGGATTACGCGGGCCGCCGCACATACGATACCTGTTACCGGGCGGGTGCAATTTTTGCCCTCCAGGAGGTAATCCTCGTCACCCAGACCTACCACCTGCCGCGGGCAATTTTCACCTGTAACAACCTGGGCCTCTCGGCGATTGGTTATTCTGCCGATTTACGCACCTATCGCAAATCCAGCCGCTTGGTTTGGAACATTCGGGAGATTCCTGCAACCTTCGTTGCCCTGCTGGATGTGTGGTTTCGCCACCCAATCCCGGTGCTGGGAGACCAGGAACCGATTTTTCCAGACTAGTTCAAAACCTCAACCCGGAACAATTCTTGCAACATACCCCCAGGAGGCAGCATGGATCGCTCTCAAGCTTTTTTGATTGTCAACCAATACGTCAAGAATCCAAACCTCATCAATCATATGCTGTGCGTGGAAGCCGCAATGCGCTGGTACGCCAACTATTATGGTGAGGACGAAGAGCTTTGGGCGATCGTCGGTCTGCTGCACGATTTTGATTGGGAGATTCACCCCACCATTCCCGAACACCCCACCGCCGGTGCGCCGATTCTGCGCTCACTCGGCGTGCCAGAAGAAATTGTCCAGGCTGTCCTTTCCCATGCGGATTTTACCGGGGTACCCCGGAATACCCGGATGGAGAAAGCCCTCTTCGCCTGTGATGAAGTAACAGGCCTGGTCACAGCCGTTGCCCTGGTCCGTCCCTCTCGTTCCCTGTATGATCTGACCGCCTCATCCGTGAAAAAGAAATGGAAGGACCGGGCCTTTGCGGCGGGCGCTAACCGCGAGGAGATTGCCCGGGGAGCAGAAGAAATCGGCATAGATCTCTGGCAGCATGTAGACAACATTATTTTGGCTATGCGCAAAATAGCGCCTAAAATTGGCCTTGAGGGCAACCTCTCCGCCTCATAATTTCTCCGGAGTGAAGATGGCACTTACAGGAAAAGGTTTTTTTATCTGGAAAATCAAAAGCTGCGAACATGGCAATCCCTCCGCCATTGCCAGTACCGCCCAGGCTGCCGGCTTAACCCACGTCCTCATCAAGATTGCCGATGGTCCCAACCCTTACAATATCGATTCTTCCAATAATACCGACCTTCTTCCACCTGTTGTAGAAGCCTTGCACGCCATTGGCATCCAGGCCTGGGGTTGGCATTATGTTTACGGCTACAACCCGGCAGGTGAGGCCCAAATCGCCGGACAACGGGTATCCGCCCTGGGGTTGGATGGCTACGTGATTGACGCCGAAAAAGAATACAAACTGCCTGGCAGAGCCGCAGTTGCCCGCACCTTCATGCGAGAATTACGCCGCCGCCTGCCGGACACACCTGTTGCCCTCAGCTCTTTCCGTTTTCCCACCTATCATCCGCAGGTCCCCTGGAGCGAATTTCTAGAACAATGCGATTTCAACATGCCCCAGGTGTATTGGGAGCAAGCCCACAACCCGGCGGCCCAACTCCGCCGCTGCGTGGATGAATTTGCACGCATTTCACCCTTCCGCCCGGTCATTCCCACTGGTTGCGCCTATGGTGTGGGTTCCTGGGCGCCAAAACCGATGGAGATGACCGAATTTCTGCATACCGCCCGCGAATTGGAACTTCCCGCGGCCAACCTTTACTCATGGGATTACGCCCGCGCCAGCCTGAAATCCTGTTGGGAAACTGCCGCCGCTTTCAAATGGAATGAGCCTCCCAACCCTCCGCCGGTCGTCAAAGACACCCCGGAGCTGCTCATTGCCGCCTTGAACAATCACAATCCGGACGATGTCCTCTCGCTCTACCATCCGCAAGCCGTGCACATTTCCAAAGGCCGCACCATCCAGGGTTATGCCAATATCAAAGATTGGTATATTTCATTCCTTAATCAAGAACTTCCCCAGGCCGTATTTCAACTGAAAAACAATGCAGGCAGTGGCATCACCCGCCACTTCGCTTGGAGTGCCAAAAGCAACACCCATGAAA
>CALESS010000351.1 GCA_937907495.1 uncultured Anaerolineaceae bacterium | reverse complement strand
ATAGGACTCCATCCCCAGGTAGTTGATCCAGGGCAGCGGGGTCTCCGGGCGGGTAATTACATATTCTCTGTTTTCATCATCAAAATAACCAAATTTCATCGGTTGCCGCTTTCTCTTCGGTGCTTACAAGATTCAGAGAGAATTTTCTTGGAGATAATCCATCAATTCAGGAATTCTGGTAAATGCCAGGCACGTCACGGTATCCGCCCCGCCATAATAAATCGCCATCCGTCCGGTAGGTGCATCCACCAGGGCTGCACACGGAAAAACAACATTTGGAACGTCACCCACATTTTCATATAATTCCCGGGGATGGAGTAAATACGGCCGAGTTCGATAAATGATCTTCCACGGCTGCTCCAGGTCCAACAGGGCGGCTCCGAAACTATACACAAAGCCATTGCAGGAGGTCAACACACCGTGATACAGAAGCAGCCAGCCTTCAGAGGTTTCTATGGGGGTTGGTCCAGCCCCCACCTTGGTGGATTGCCAGCCTCCTCGCGGCGACATCACATGCCGGTGATGCCCCCAGTGGATCATATCCGGGCTTTCGCTGTAATAAATATCGCCAAAGGGTGTGTGTCCATTGTCGCTGGGCCGGCTGAGCATGGCAAATTTTCCCCCAATGCGCCGCGGGAAAAGGACGCCATTCCGATTGAAGGGCAGAAACGCATTTTCCAGTTGAGTAAATTCTTTAAAATCATAGGTGTAACCGACACCAATCGTAGGTCCGTGATACCCATTGCACCAGGTGACGTAATAACGATCCTCCAGCCAGCATACCCGCGGGTCATATCCATATTCATGGCGGCTGATTTCTTCATCCGCGCTTTGGAACTGAATGCGTTCCGGTTCAATTTCCCAGTGGATTCCGTCGGCGCTTCTCCCCGCATGGATTTGCATTTCCCGGGCGATGGTATCACAACGGAATACCCCGGCGAATTCACCATTATATGGAACAACTGCACTGTTAAAGATACTGTTGGCGGTCGGCACAGCCTTGCGGGTGATGATAGGATTTCCGGAATACCGCCAGACAATTTCGCTGGATCCAGAATCTCGTTCCTCCCAGGGCAGGTTCTCCAGCCCAGAACCCTTGATTTCGAACTTGACTGCCATGAAACACCTCTTCAATAGATTTGAAAATCAAAATTATCTGGGTTGAAAAACCCATTATTCAGTTGCGCTCCGAACTTGTGTCAGCAGCCCATCCACAATCTCTTCCGGCCTGGCTGGCAGCAATTGATCCTGAAAATACAGCACATCCATCAAGGGCATATCCATCAGGTAATCATTGGCTTCCATTGCAATTCGTTCGCTAACCGCTCCGCCGCCCATGGAAGCTACCATTTGGGCCATGAATTGTTGATAGACCGGCTCGCAAACCACTTTGCCGCGTGGATCTGCCAGCCAGGCCCGCAATGTAGATCGGCGATCAAGCATCGAAGGCAGACGCATGGATGATCGCAAGGTGACGGTCTGCATGCAGCGAATATCCTGTTCCGATGCCCCCACCAGCAAATCAAATTGCCCATCTTCGGTGATCCATTGTTGGTAAGCCGGGTCATAATAGGCGAACGAACGGAAATCCAATGCGATCTGAATTGTTTTTGTTTCACCCGGTTGAAGCTCCACCTTGGCAAATCCTTTCAACTCCTTTGGGGGGCGCACCAAACTCGATTTCTGATCGTGCACATACAATTGCACTACTTCGCTGCCTGCAACCTGGCCTGTATTGGTAACATCCACTGAGACCACCAGCCCATCAATATCCTGAAAAGTTTCTGCCGATACACTCATCTGGCTATACGCAAATGTGGTATAGCTCAGCCCAAAGCCGAATGGGTATTGGACCGCTGCCTGGCGGGCATCATAATAACGGTAACCAATGTAAAGCCCTTCTCCATAGCGCACTTGACCATTCTCCCCCGGGAAGTTTATGTACGCCGGGGTATCCTCCAACCGCAGCGGAAAAGTCTCCGCCAGCCGGCCTGAAGGGTTAACCTTACCAAACAAGATGTCCGCTATCGCCCCCCCACCGGCTTGCCCCATCATCCAGGCTTCCAAAATGGCCGCTGGAAAATCCATCCATGCGCCCATTACAACGGGTGCTCCATTATTTAGAACCAGTACCATGTTTTGTTGAACAGCCCCCACAGCCTGGATTAAAGCCACCTGTTGCCGGGTGAGTTCCAAATCCGGGCGGTCATACCCCTCTGATTCCTTTGAGGGCGGCAGTGCAATATACAGGATGGCTACATCGGCTGACCTGGCATTCTCCACTGCCTCATCAATCAAATCCTGGTGGAAGCAAGCATCTTCGCTATAACCCTCGGCGAAACGGATTTGGGCACCGCCCGCAAGCTTTTCCAACTCTGCGAGAGGCTGATCCACCCGGGTGGGGTTAATATGAGAACTGCCCCCACCCTGGAAGTGTGCCTTCTCTGCTGCGAGCCCAATTACCGCGATCTTCCCGGGGGTTTTCAAAGGTAGAACGCCGTTATTCTTGAGCAGCACCATGCCTGCCGCAGCCACCCGCCGGGCCAACGCATGATGTGCGGCAATGTCAAAGGAGCCACCTTTTGCGGTCTGGCTGGCTTTCAGAATGATACGCAGAATACGCCGTACCGCATCATTCAGCACCGATTCAGCCAGTTTCCCGGTTTGCACCGCTTCCACCACGGCTTTCACCCGCCGCTCCCGCGGACCGGGCATTTCCAGATCCAGACCACCCGCCAGGGAAGCAACCCGGTCATGCACCGCCCCCCAGTCAGAAACCACAAAACCCTCAAATCCCCAATCGTTCTTGAGGATTTCCACCAGCAGCCGATAATTTTCGGCGCAGTACACCCCATTTAATTGGTTGTATGCGCACATTACGGTCCACGGTTTCGCTTGCTTCACCGCGGTTTCAAACGCCGGGAGATAAATTTCATGCAGGGTTCGCTCATCAATTTCGGAGCTGATCACCATGCGCTGATACTCCTGGTTATTCCCGGCAAAATGTTTAAGCGAAGTACCAACACCTTTGCTTTGTACCCCGTTGATGAAGCTCGCTGCCATTTCTCCAGCCAGATATGGGTCTTCCGAATAATATTCAAAATTTCGCCCGCCCAGCGGCGTGCGCTTCATATTTACCCCTGGCCCCAGCACCACATCCACCCCCAGGGCAATACACTCCTCAGCCAGTGCCTCTCCCAATTCGTGGATCAAATCCACATCCCATGTGGATGCCATACAGGAGGCCGTAGGGAAGCAGGTAGCTGGCAGGCTCTCCGCTACCATTTCGTTCTCATTCGCCACCCGCCGCACACCATGCGGCCCATCCGATACGGTTAGCGCCGGCAAACCCAGGCGCTCGATCGCGGTTGTTGTCCAGGCACTTGCACCGGTGCATAAGCCAGCTTTCTCTTCCAACGTCATGGCTTGGATAAATTCTTCGATTGTCTTCATCACCACTCCATTTTCCAGACGAACACTATTAATTTATTTACGCAGGATGCGAATACGAGTCATATACACTGCACAGGCGGATCGCAGATTGTGCCTGCTCCAGGCTCCATCCTTCGGGCTTTGGGCAGAAAATCTTCACGTCCCGGCGGGCGGGCAGGTTGAAGTAGTTATCGCTAAAGACCACATCCACACCTTCCAACGAGATTTCCACCAATAGCGCCAGCGAGCTTGCCACCAGCTCAATGACCAGTTCTCCCCTGTCCTCAGAAATGGAGGCCTGGATCTTCGGATCTTGAAGAGTCAGATGTTTGAGCGGCGCAAAGGCGGCAGTCTGGCGGCTGATAAAATGATCCTCCCGCCAAAGCTCGGCGATGAAGACAAGGCTGCGCTGGTTTTCGTAATGGAGGTTCCCGGAAAAGTCCAAGCGGCAGACCTCAGCGACAGATTGTGCTGCCACCTCAACCGGTTCCTCTCCCTGGGACACTACGCCGCCTTCAAAATCCTCCAAATACCATTTGACCTTGCCCGACCACTTTTCCCGCGCTTCGTTGGTGACAAACACGGCTTGTTCGGTTGAATGATCTTCTATCGAGAGCAGCAAGGGCGCATAGAATCGCCGGGCGGCGTAGTGCAAAGCCTTCCAGCGGCCAAAGTAATCCAGGCTCGACCACGAAGCAACCGGCCAGCAATCATTCAACTGCCAGTACAATGTTCCCGCCACCCGTTCTGGAAACCGCCGCCAATGCTCCACCCCGTAGCGGATACCCTCCGCTTGCAATATCATACTCAAGTACACCAGTGATTCAAAATCTTTGGGCAGGCGGAACGTATCCAACATCTGCCCCACCATCAGCGAATTTCCGCTATCATTCTTCTGATGCCGCTCCATGATATAGGAGGTCATGTTCCATTCCGCAGGCTCTGCGTATGTGCGGATGGTAGCCAGGGGGGGCAGCGCCTGGAAACCAAACTCACTCATGAAGCGCGGGAATTGCCGGCGGTAAGCCGTGAAGGGCTTCCGTCCATGCCACACATCCCAGTAATGAGCGTCTCCCTGTTGCTGCCCGTTTGGATTTTCAAACGGCGTATCTGAAGATGGTGAGCTGGGCCAGTAGGTGTGATCGGGGTCCTCCGCGCTGCACCAGGCGGGCAAGGTATGATGGAAGAAGCGGTCGTAAGCAGTTTTCATTTCCTGAAACTCGGGGCCTTTCCAGCCCCAATCCACCCAGCCCCATTCCATTTCATTATTTCCGCACCACAAAGCCAGGCTGGCACGGTGACGTAAGCGGCGAACATTCTCTACCACCTCTGCGTGCACGTTTTCCAGAAATACCGGGTCATCCAACGGGTAGATGCTACAAGAGAAGATAAATTCCTGCCAGACCAAAATACCGTATTGATCGCACAGGTCATAGAAGTTTTCATCTTCATAATATCCGCCGCCCCACACTCGCAGCATATTGTGGTGTGTGGCGACCGCCGAGCGGATCAATCCCTCCAGCCCATCCTTTGTGAGCCGGGTGGGGAAGGAGTCCGCAGGGATCCAGTTGGAACCTTTGGCAAAGATCGCCACCCCGTTTACCACAAAGGCAAACGACCGGCCCCACGCATCCGGCTCCTGCCGGAGTTCAATCGTCCGCAAGCCGATCTGTTTGTGGCACACATCCAGGCTGTGTTCGTCCTGGTGGAGGGCAATCTGCACCTGGTAAAGCGGTTGCTCTCCATAGCCATTCGGCCACCATAATGTTGGCTCTGGAATGGCTATACGAAATACTGTCTGACTATCGCCGCCAATATCAAGCCTTTCCTGCCTCACATCCCCATCCGGAGCGGTGATCCGCATTTCCACGGACAGCGGAACATCCCTCCATCGCTCGATTTTGACTTTAGCTTCAACGGTTACTTTTCCCGGCACATGTTCCTGGCGCAGATGTACCTCCCCCAACCTGGCAGACTGGTATCCTTCCAACCGGATGTCTTTCCAGATTCCGATCGGAGGCAGCTGCGGGCCCCAGTCCCATCCAAATTGACAGGGCGCTTTACGCAAATGCGGCCCGCCGGGGATCGCCTGGGAGACCCCTGCCATGGGGCGCCGACTTTGTTCCTTGCTGATGTACTGGACCGGAGAGTGGAAATAGAAAACCAATTCATTCTCCCCATCTGGCTTTAACCAATCCTTTACGTCCCATTGATA
>CALESS010000350.1 GCA_937907495.1 uncultured Anaerolineaceae bacterium | reverse complement strand
AGATGGGTTGCAACATGGGTCTATTATATGGTAATTCAGGGCGGTTTCAATGGGGCTTCCCCTGGGCACAGGGCAGAGGGCTTGAGACGCTCCATCCGGAAAGACAGGAAAATCTGTGCGCAGTGGATGAAAAATTCATTACGCAATGATGGACTTTCTCCGCCAATGGATGTAAACTGGGGGTAGGGCCAGTGAATCTCCTGGACGGCAGATGAGCTGAGTGAGGATCAAGCCCAGCCGGCTGTTGCAGCCGGGGGTGCTTTTCTCAGCGGATGAACCTTTCTACTTTTTTTGGAGGATTGCCCCCATGACCCTCAGCCAACCACTTAAAATCATCATCGGCGTTCTGACAGTGTTCGTCATGTTGTTCCCGTTCTTCATCCCGGTGTTCATGTTCGGCTGGGTTTTCAGTCTCAGCCAGCCATTCAGCGAGCTGCCGGTCAACCCGGAGTTCAACGAGATGACACACATGATGCTGCCAATGATGCTGTATCTATTGGCCATCATGGGGTACAGCTTCACCCAGCTCGGGCTGCAAGTTTTCTATATCATTCATCAAATTAAAAATTCCTCCCTGCTGGAAACCCACCGCATCCTGTTCGTGTTGGGCACCTTTTTCCTGCCATTTGTGGCCATGCCCATTTATTACCTCCTCCACCTGTGGAAAGATCCTCCGGCTGAAGCTGCGGCGCCCCCCGCCAGGGACAAGGGGATTTAGTCATCGAATTACTACTTTCCGTTCCCCTCTGAGTGCCCGCCCATACCCCGGCCTACATACTGCATAAAGCGATAGACATCCATAAAGTTACTGGCGATGCCGACCGAGATGCGCACCGCGCCGCTGTTTTTGCCGTGGATGCAGACCCGGAAATCATCCAGCGTCAGGCGTTCGGCGGGTTGGGCAAAGCAGGTAATTAATTCCGGCTGGGAGATCTCCAGCGCAACCTCGCCCGCGCCCGGGTTGCAAAAACAGCCGGTGCGGATGGAGATATTCGCCAGGTTGGTGCGCTCCTCCACCAGCCGGTGATCAATCAGCGTATCCCGACCATCGTAGAAGTTAAGGGCAATCGTCCCGCCGCGCCGATCGCTGGAGGTGGGGCCGTAAATGCGCACGCCGGCCTGCCCCTTTTCATCCTGCAAGGCCGAGAGTTGATCCACCAGCCAGCCCGCCAGGCAGGTCACCCGCTGGTGGATGGTTTCCATCCCCACGGTGTGCAGATGCTCCAGGCCGATGGTGATGGCTGGCAGGCTGAGGTAATTGAGCGTGCCTTCCTCAAAGGCGGCTTCCCCGGCAGCCAGGTAGTACTTATCCCCCTGCACAGAGGCAACGGTGATGGTGCCGCCGGCAAACCACGGACGGTGCAGCAAGCCCAATGCAGCTTTGCGGGCCAGCAGGGCGCCCACCCCGGTGGGGTAGCCGAACATCTTATAGAACGAAATCGGCACAAAATCCGGTTTCCAGCGGCTCAAATCCAGCCCATTGGTCGGCACAAAGGCCGCGCCATCCAGCAATACCACCCAGCCCCGCTGATGGGCTTTTTCAATCCACTCCAACGGGTGCTGCACCCCGGAAAAATTGGACTGGGCCGGGAAGGCGAACAAATTGTGTCCGCCGGGTTCAATCATGTCCAGGTAGGCCTCCACCTGGCTCTCATCCACCCGCAATTCGGGCAGGCAGATCGGCAAGTAGGTGACCTGTGCCCCGCGCGCCCGGGCGAATTCGCGGATGCCATTGACCGAGTTGTGGTTGTCAAAGGTCAGCAGGTAGCGGCTGTGCGGCGAGAAGGGGAAGGATTCGCCCACCAGTTTGAGCGCTCCGCTCGCGTTGGAGGTGAAGATCACGACGTATTCATCGGGGGAGGCATTGAAGTGCCGCAGCACCGCCTGGCGGGCTTCTTCTGCCAGGCGGGTGGCAAGCAGCGAGGTGGGGTTGGAGGAGTGCGGGTTGCCAAACACACTCTGGCTCAGCAAGGCCAGGTGCTTCTGCACCTGTGATTCGGCGTACAATCCGCCGCCGGTATAATCCAGGTAGATCATGCCCTGCGCATCCAGGCGGGCATATTCGCGGGCGCGCAGTTCATCCAGCGAGAGGGACTGCTCATAGGCCGGGTAGCGCTGCAGGAATTGGGCGTAGGCCGCTTGATAATCGGTAGAGGGGATCAAATTGGGCATGGGGGGCTGCTCCGGGGGACGGGTTGGGCGCGCGGGATGGTGGCCGAAAAATT
>CALESS010000349.1 GCA_937907495.1 uncultured Anaerolineaceae bacterium | reverse complement strand
TCTAAATCCAACGTTTGATCGGGGGAGGGCAAAACTTGTGCCAGGGATTCATCATATCCGGCTTCCACCAGTTGGCGGGTCAGTTCGCCGCCCGCTCCGCAATCCACCAGGGCGATCGAGATATTCTTAAGGCTGGCGGTATGGAGGATGACTTTCGGCAGGGTATCCTGGTCGGTGCCATAAATATATGCCCCCAGGCGGTGACGAATTTCAGTCTCGATCTCCGTCAGCATAAGGTTCGCCTGGCTGAGGGTGGCAGCTTTGGCGGTAATGCGGATATCCACCTGCCCGGAGTGGGCCGCCAGGCCAACAGTCGGGTTGGATAGCAACTCCAGGTCGCTGATTTTTTCATCCACCAGGGATTCACCGAGACCTGCCAGGTGCAGCAGGCGGGCCTGGATGGTTCCTTCCAGCTGGAAGTGTTGTCGTAAAAAAGGCAGAACGCGGTTTTCGATCGCCCATTCCATTTCGCGGGGTACACCGGGCAGGCTGATGACGGGTTTTCCACCGATGAGGGTGATAAAAGAAGGAGCCGTTCCCACCTGGTTTTCGATGACCTGGGAGCCGAGCGGCATATAGGCCTGGCGGCGGTTGTTTTCGGAAGGTTCGCGGTTATAGCGCCGGAAGCGATCCAAAATTTGCTCCCACAAGGCCGGGTAATATTCCAACCGCACGCCGGCTGCCAGGGCAACCGCCTGCCGGGTGGGGTCATCCACGGTGGGGCCGAGGCCGCCGGTGGTGATGATAAAATCCGCCCGTTGGAGTGCATCCTGAATGGCCCCGGCGATGCGATGGGTATTATCCCCGACCATGCTGGTTCGGAAGATGTCAATCCCTTCATCCCGCAGGCGGCGGGCAATCCAGCGGGTGTTGGTATCCTGGGTTTCACCCAGCAGGAGTTCCGTTCCAATGGCGAGAATTTCAGCTATGGGCATTCCAATTCCTGGAAATCGAGATGGTTTGCACGAACCGGGTAAATGCATAACCCGGAGGGAGCGAGGAGGAAAGATTGGGCCTGCTCCACAAACGATTGGCGGGGCAGCAAGAGTCCCTGGTCAGGAAGCTGGATGGCTGTTTTCTCCAGGGCTTGAATAATGATCTCTGCCGCCTGATAAGCTTTGTAGGCTGTGGCTGTATGCTGACCATTATAACGTTTTTCGTAGGAGAGAGTGAACTCCGGAGGTATTGGGATAGGAGCCGGGGCGATGATGAAAAAATCCTCCAGGGGATAGGCCAGGGTTTCGGGAGGAGGGTTTTCAATGGTTAACAGGCTGACTTTTTTGGCAGACAATACATCCGGCAGATCGTTGAGGGAGGTAAAATTCTGCGGAGAGGTGAGGAAAACCCACACCCCGGCCTGAGCCAGCAGGGGAGGAGAGAGGTAAGGGCCAAGCCGGGTAATGGAACCATCCAAATATACCGGGTCAAGGCACGCATAGCCGGGATCGGAGTGAGCGGGGCAGAGAGAAGCCATGAGTTGGCGATGGAAAGTGGTATTTTCGCTGACCCAGCCGAGCGTTTGGGCAGGAAAAAGATTTGCCAGAAGCTGGCGGGCGGAGGAAGCGAGGTCATCCAGATCCTGGGTGAGAAGCAACTGGCGCGTAAGTTCTCCATCTGAATAGATGGGGAGCGGGGAGATGGTCAGAATTCCGGCCTGATCCACGGTGCGAAGTGTTTGTTTGGTTTCGAGCCTACATGCCGGGCCAATAAAGGCGAATAACCCCGGCAGGCTGGAGAGCTGCTTGAAATCGGTTTGCACCGTTTGCGGGTAGCAGCCCAGCGGAAAGACGACCAACTTGAGCGGATGACCGAAAGCGTCCGGATGGGCGGCAATGAACAGTTCGAGGCCGCGCTGGATTTCGAGGCTGTGGGAGTGGGCAGGATCGAGGGGAGACTCATCAGTCGCCAGGCCGATCTCTTCGGATGGTTGAAAATACCAGCAGCCCAGCGGGTCCGTACAATTTGGAAATGGTTTACAGGCCGAAAGAGAAAGGAAGAGGAAAATGAAAAAAACAGCCAGCAGGCCAGCCCGGAAATGAAACCGGGCCAGCGTGGATTCAGGATTTGCTTTGCTGACTGTAAAGGAGGATTTCACGAATTTTAAGGTCCGTGTTGCGCATCTTGAGGGCGAGATCCGAGGCCAGGTTGTACATAACCCGGTAACCAAGTTCTGGATAGGTATTGCAGAGAAGCATCAGGCGGGTTCTTTGTATCCGCAGGAGCTGGGTGCGTTTTTCGGCTGCGCAGGCGCTGGCAGTGCGGACGCCTTCATCCACCAGGGCAATTTCCCCAAAACTTTGACCGCGGCGCAGGGTGGCAATAATCACGGGATCGCGGGTATCTTCCGGGCGGGGCGAAACCAGGGCAGGATTTACCATGATGTGAATGGAACCATTTATGATCAGGTAGAGTTCTGTCTCGCGGGAGTTCTCCTCGAAGATGGAGTCTCCTACTTCGTAAATTCGTTCTTCACAAATTCGATCCACCAGTTCCAACTGGGTGGCCGTCAGGTTATAGAAGAGATCCGATTCATGCAGAAAGCTGATGTATTTACCCATTGAAATCTCCTGATGGCATAAGTTTAGCAATGACCGGCAGGTATGTCAAACGAATATGCGCAAAATGGAGGGGAGAATGTGTGGAAAGGGGAACGGCTTAAAAAAACCGGGGGTGGAAGAAATTCCTGTTACAATCATCAATCGGTGAAACCAATATGAGCAAACGAGTGTACCCCTCTCACAAACAACGGATTGGCCGCTGGGGTGAAACGGTGGCTGAAGCCTACCTGGAGAAACACGGCCTGGAGCCGGTGGCGCGCAATGTGCGCACGGGGTATGGCGAAATAGACCTGGTGATGCGCTCACCGGAGGGGTTGGTGTTTGTGGAGGTAAAGGCCCGCACCAATGATGCCTATGGGATGCCAGAAGACGCCCTGACCGAAACCAAAAAAGCCCATTTGCTGGCTTCCATTGAAGCATATTTGCAAACGATAACCGGAGATGAGCCGATCGCCTGGCGGGTGGATGTGGTGGCGGTGCGGGGATCCCCACGCGATGCAGATGTGGAGGTGACCTGGTTTGAAAACGCGCTGGCCTGAGCTTCCATTAATTGTTATCCTGGGGCCGACGGCGGTGGGCAAGACCGAAACGGCCTTGCAACTGGCGGAACGCCTGGACGGGGAGATTGTCTCGGTGGATTCGCGGCTCTTTTACCGCGGCCTGGATATCGGGACGGCAAAGCCCGGGCCAGCGGATTTGGAGCGGGTACCCCATCACCTGGTGAATGTGGCTGAACCCGACCAACCCTGGAGCCTGACGCGGTTCCAGGAGGAAGCCAGCCGGTGCATCGCGGATATTCACCGCCGCCAGCGGCTGCCGCTGCTGGTGGGTGGAACCGGGCAGTACATTCGGGCGGTGATTGAAGGCTGGACCCCGCCGGAGCAGCCGGCGGATGATGGCTTGCGAAGAGTGCTGGAAAAGTGGGGGGAGGAAATTGGCCGGTTTGAGCTGCATCGCAGGCTGGGGATTTTAGACCCGCAAGCTGCTTCTGTAATTGACCCGACCAACCTGCGGAGAACTGTGCGAGCCCTGGAGGTGATTTTCAGCAGCGGGAAGCGTTTTTCAGATCAGCGTGGGCGGAGAGGATCCGCTTATTCCGTCTTGCAAATTGGCCTGACCCGGCCGCGGGCTGAACTGTATGCCCGGATTGACGCCCGCATCGAAGAGATGGTCAAACAGGGGTTGGTTGAGGAAACCCGCATGCTGCTGGAAGGAGGGTATTCGCCCAGCCTGCCGGGGCTTTCAGCCATTGGCTACCGGGAGATGATCGAAGTGTTGGAGGGGAACCTCTCCCTGGAGGACGCGATCCGGTTGATGAAACGCAAAACGCGGGAGTATGTACGGCGACAGGCGAATTGGTTCAAACTGGATGATCCGTTGATCCACTGGTTTACAGCCGGGCAGACTTCGGTGGAGGAAATTGAATCCTTTATTCGCAGCGGCCAGGGATGGATGCCGCGAAATGTACAGGGCGAGGAGGACGATGGAGAAACCCTGGGTTAAACATTACGATCCGGGCGTGCCGGAGCATTTGAACTATCCGGATCAGCCTTTGTTCGGCTTTTTAGAGCAATCTGCCCGCCGGTTTCCCGAGCGGGCGTGCACGATCTTCAATGATCGAGTCATTTCCTACCAGCAGATGGAGCAATTGAGCAACCGCCTGGCCCGGCAGTTGGTGAATTTGGGCGTTTGCAAAGGTGAGCGGGTAGGCCTGTGCATGCCGAATATCCCCCAATTTGTCCTGGCTTTTTATGGAATTCTAAAGGCCGGAGGAGTGGTGGCTGCGCTGAATCCCCTCTACAAGCAGGCGGAGATGAGCTTTCAACTGGCGGATGCGGGGGTGAAGACGGTTTTATGTCACAGCGCTGCGCTGCCGGTGCTTCGCGAGGTGGAAGCCGCAGGGTTGATTCACCGGCGGATCGTGACGCAGGTGGAAGATGCGGATTTGCTGGCTGGAGCCGGTGAAGAGTTGATTGAAAACCATCAGCCAGCCCAACTGGTGGGAGAAATTGGGCTGCTGGAGTTGCTGCAGCAGGCCGGTGA
>CALESS010000348.1 GCA_937907495.1 uncultured Anaerolineaceae bacterium | reverse complement strand
AGGCTCTCTCCAATCGGGTTCCCATCTGCATGATTTCTATTGTACAATCAAGGGAGAGAAACGAGTTAATTCTCCGGATGGATCGCAGCCGGGGATTGAAGAACGCTCTCATCCTGCCGCTGCGATTTCCCTGGATCAGGAAGGTCTGCCATGAAAATTCGTCCTGCGGTTGGTTTATCGTTTGATGATGTGCTGCTGGTGCCGAAATATTCCGCAATCCGCTCCCGCTCGGCGGTGGATACCAGCACCGACCTGGTCAGGGGCATCCGCCTGCATATCCCCATCCTTTCCGCCAACATGGATACCATCACCGAAGCCCGCATGGCGATTGCCCTCGCCCAACAGGGCGGCATTGGCATCCTGCATCGCTTCATGAGCATCGCGGAGCAGGCCGAACAGGTGGAGCGCGTCAAGCGCGCCGAAAGCATGGTGGTGGAAAAGCCGATCACCATCCGGCTGCAATCCACCGTGACCGAAGCCCGGCAAAAAATGGCCGAGAGCGAGGTCGGCGGACTGCTGGTGGTGGATGGCGAAAATCACCTGCTGGGGCTGATCACCAACCGGGATGTGCTGCTGGCGCAGGATGGCGAGGAGCCGATCCTGACGGTGATGACCCCCAAAGAACGCCTGATTTGCGCTGGTCCGGAAGAAGCATTGGAATCCGCCCGCCGCACCCTTTACCATCACCGGCTGGAAAAATTACCCCTGGTGGATGACGAGGGCCGGGTGGCGGGTTTGATCACCGCCCAGGATATCATCAAGATTCAGCAGCACCCGTATGCCACCAAGGATAACCGCGGCCGCCTGCGAGTGGGCGTGGCACTCGGCGTACGTTCAGATGACCTTCAGCGGGCCGAGGCCTGCCTGAATGCCGGGGCAGACGTTCTGCTAGTGGATATTGCCCATGGACATTCCATGCACACCCTCAAGATGGTGGAAACGCTCAAAAAACGCTGGCCGGAGATCCCTGTGATTGCCGGAAATGTGGCTGAAGCCCGCGGTGTGCAAGACCTGGCCCAGGCCGGGGCGGATGCAGTCAAGGTGGGGGTGGGCGCCGGTTCGATCTGCATCACGCGGGTGGTGACTGGATTTGGGGTGCCCCAACTCACCGCCGTGGCCGAATGTGCCGAAGCTGGACAGCAGCTCGGCATCCCCATCATTGCCGATGGCGGGGTGCGCACCTCCGGCGATGTGACCAAGGCATTGGCCGCCGGGGCCAGCACGGTGATGCTCGGCAGCCTGCTCGCCGGAACCGAAGAAGCCCCCGGCGCGCCAGTGGTGCGAGATGGCCGCCAGTACAAAGTTGTGCGCGGCATGGCATCCCTCACCGCCAATGTGGAACGCCGGCGGCTGGATGCGGATGCCGTAATTCGCGAAGAAGACTGGAACGAAATTGTCCCGGAAGGTGTGGAGGCCTTCGTCCCCTACCGGGGCGAAGTGGCCGATGTGCTGCACCAACTGGTGGGCGGGCTGCGCTCCGGCATGAGCTACGCCGGGGCAGAAACCCTCCCCCAGCTCTGGGAACGGGCCGAATTCATCCAGATCACCCCCGGTGGTCTGCGTGAATCCGGTTCCCATGATGTGAACAGGATGTGACCCATGGTAGAAGAAACCCAACACGCCTACGTACGGATTTATACCGTCGTGCGCCAGATTCCCTACGGCAAAGTGGCCACCTACGGTCAGATTGCAGAGGTGGTGGGAGGCGTGACGGCGCGGATGGTGGGCTATGCCATGTCGGCCCTCTCGGAAGGTACGGATGTTCCCTGGCAGCGGGTGATTAATTTCAAAGGAAAAATCAGCCCCCATGGAATGGGCCTGGGCAGCCTGTTGCAGCGTGAGATATTGGAAACCGAAGGCGTTGAATTTGACGCCGATGATCGGGTTGATTTCAATCGTTTTGGCTGGCTGGGAAAACCCTGGACAGCCCCCCAGGAGGCAAAATGACAGAACTTTCTCCCCAAGACGAAAAGCTGCGCCAGGGATTCCGCTGGTTGAATCCCTTCATGCTGCTGCTCTGGCGCAGCGGCCTGGGACCAATGTTGAACTGGTTCCCTACCTTGCTCGGTCGCTATATGGTCATTACTCATACCGGGCGCAAAACGGGCAAACGCCACCAAACTCCGGTCAATTACACCATTTACAATGGTGAGGTGTATTGTGTTGCCGGGTTTGGGCCTAAAGCGGATTGGTACCGCAACATGAAAGCCAACCCACAGGTCGAAATCTGGCTCCCAGATGGCTGGTGGGGCGGCCTGGCAGAGGAAGTCTTTGAGCAAGCCGATCGCTTGAAGATCATGCGCCAGGTGCTGATTCATTCCGGCTTTGCCGGACGCATGGCTGGTTTCACCCCGGAAATGCCCGAGGAAGCCTTGCTTGAATTGACCCGCGATTACTGCCTGCTGCACATCCGGCGGGTGGTGGCGCGAACCGGCCCCGGCGGCCCGGGCGAGCTTTTCTGGATCTGGCCTTTGGCAACCTTTATTCTGCTGCCCATGGCTCTGCGAAAGCGAAAGAGATAAGCTCACCCCCTACCAGAAATCCCTGCAAGGGCAGATCAACCCTGAAGGAAATTGCAAACCTGCCCGCGCAAATTGTGAGGGCAGGTTTGTGCATGGGGAGCTGACTTTTCCCCGGCATGCAGTCATCCTTATCCGAACCAAAGGAGGAAGACGCACCATGAACGGCATCTGTCACCACCATCCTGATTTTTCATCCCGCCTGGTGGAGCCCCGCAATGTAGATATCTGGCTGCCACCCGGCTATTCCACCAACCATCCCAACCGCTACCCTGTACTCTATTTCCACGACGGGCAGAACCTGTTTGAACCGCACCTCTCCTATATCGGGGTGGATTGGGAGATTGATGAAGCCATGCTGCGCCTGGTGGCGGAAGGTAAAATCCGCCAGACGATCGTGGTGGGCATTTGGAACACGCCGCGCCGGGTGCGGGAATACACGCCCGCCAAAGCCATCCACCAGTTTGCCCCGCCAGAGGAGGCTGAGCGCTTCCACCAGGAAATCGGCGGTGTTTTACTCTCCGATGAATACTTGAAGTTCATCGTGCAGGAGCTAAAACCCTTTGTGGATGCCTGTTACCCCACCCTGCCCGGCCCGGCGGATACTTTTTTAATGGGTTCCAGCCTGGGCGGGTTAATTTCACTCTACGGGTTGTGCGAATATCCGGGGGTCTTCAGCGGAGCTGGCTGTGTTTCCACTCACTGGCCGATTGGTGATGGCTGTATGATCGAATATATGAAACAAGCCCTGCCCTCTCCCCAGGGTCACCGCATCTACTTTGACTTTGGCACGGGCAATCTGGATGCGGCCTATGAGCCTTTCCAGGCGCGGGCAGATGAAGTAATGGAACAGGCAGGCTACACCTACGGGCAAAACTGGATCACCCGCAAATTTGAGGGGGCGGAACACTCCGAGCGAGCCTGGCGGGAGCGGGCGCACATCCCGCTGGAATTCCTGCTCCATCCCTGAAAATGGGCATGCGCCGGCTTCTCCTTACCCTGCTAGCCCTGCTCCTGCTGCCAGCCCTGGCTGCCTGCGGGATGCTGGAAATCGCCACCCCCGAGGGAGAGCGGTTACCTGGCTCACCCGGCCCCGCCCCCGGCGAGAGTACTTCCACCCCCGCCGGGAGTGACTGCCCTGGCAACCTCCTCACCAATGGCGGGTTCGAGCTGGGGGAGGAGGGTTGGATGTATGAAGGCCAGGAACATGGCCGGCCCATCGCAGCCCTGCCATTGGCCCGGGTGAAGGAGCAGGTGCACAGCGGGAAACAGGCGGCCCTGTTGGGCGGCTATGAGACTGCCAGTGATCAGCTTTCTCAATCCTTCATTGTCCCGGCGAATGGCCTGCTCAGCCTGTGGTGGATGTACCACTCCCCCGACCCCATCCCGGAGCGCGACATGCTGGCCGCCCGCCTGGTGCTGCCCAACAATGAAGATGGCTTGCCACTGTTCTTCGCCGCAGCAGACATCGTCCAGGATCACTGGCAAGCGGTGGAGATGGACCTCTCGGCCTACGCAGGTCAGCGCTTGACGTTGGAGATCAGCACCTATAACGACAATTATTATTTCAGTTGGCTGGCAGTGGATGATATCTGTCTTACGTCCAGGCCTTAAACGCCCAGGCGCCCCGGGCTACTTAAGCCCCGGTGGCGCAGATGGGGGATAACCTGCGAAGATATCCATTGATGGGGGTTGTGGGGTTTCTCTGCAGATCGGAATTCTCTGGACCAACCCTGCCTTTACGAGGGTGACGCCAGCAAGCGCCGGTCTTTCTCCAGTGTCAGGCGCAGCCCATCCACCAGGCGGACTTGCGGCTGAAAGCCCAGCAGTTCCTCGGCCCGGGTGAGGTCTGCGCACAGGCGGTTTGGGCCGCCCTCGGTCCGCGGGTTGTAGACCACTTCCGGCTTTCCCCCCGTCACTTCCACCGCCAGCTTGAGGAGCTGGCGTACGGTCGTTTCTTCCCCGCTGCCCAGGTTGATGATCTGACCGTTGGCTTCCGGGGCCACCGCGGCAGCCGTCATGCCGCGCACCACATCTTCCAGGTAGATAAAATCCCGGCTTTGCTGTCCATCCCCATGGACCACCAACGTTCCGTTCAGGCTGGCCTGGCGTAAAAACGCCGGGATGACCGGCGCATGGACGGGAGGCAGGTGCTGCCCCGGCCCATAGGCATTGAAGACCCGCAGGATGACCATTTCAATCCCCCACAACTGACCGATGGTGCGAACATAATACTCCGCGGCCAGCTTGGAAACCGCATACGGCGTGTTGGGATCGGGGGTGGCAGTCTCGGGTACCGGCTGGGAGGGTTGATTTCCATAAATCGCCCC